>NZ_JBICXB010000013.1:0-148620 GCF_043200055.1 Streptomyces sp. NPDC048496
GCCGGGAGGGCAGTCGTCAGGCGCACGAAGCGCGTCAAGCCCGCTGCCGCAAGGTAAGCGGGAATCTCCCGGCTTCAGCCGGGAGAGCACTTCAAAAGCTCGCCAACATCAAGGACGTCTTCTACGTCCCGATGCAGCAGCAGATGGGGCTGAGCAACACCGAGATCGGTGCGCTACTGAGCGTGAACTCGATTGTCGCGACAGCGCTGTTCGTGGTCGGAGGGTACCTGGCTGACCGGTTCTCGACCCGCATCCTGATTCCGCTCGGACTGATCGGCGTGGGCGGGCTCGGGCTCTATATGAGCACGTTCCCCGGGTACGGGCAGCTGGTGCCGATCTTCGCGGTGCTGGCCATCGGCTCCGACTGCCTGGTCTGGCCGGCACTGCTCAAGAGCATCCGGCGCCTGGGTGGGCCGGAAGAACAGGGGCGGCTGTTCGGCTTCTTCGAGGGCGGTCGCGGCGTCGTCGACACACTGGTTGCCTCCTCGGCCCTCGGCGTTTTCGCCCTGCTCGGCTCGGGCGCCGCCGGCTTCCGTGCCGCGATCGCCTTCTACGCGCTGATTGACATCGCCGTCGGCGTGCTCCTGTTCTTCCTGTTGCGTGACCAGGGCCCCGAGTCCGCCGTGGATACGCCGCAGAAGAAGCGCGTCGGCCTCAGCGAGATCCTGCATGCCGCCCGGCTGCCGCAGCTGTGGTGGGTCAGTGCAACCGTGTTCATGGCGTACGTCGTGTACTGCGGTCTGACGTACTTCATCCCCTACCTCACGTACGTGTACGGACTGCCGACCGCCCTCGCCGGCGCCTACGGCATCATCAACCAGTATGGCCTCAAGATCCTCGGCGGCCCGCTCGGCGGCGTACTCGTCGACAAGGTCTTCAAGGGGGCCAGCAGGTACCTCCGTCTCGCGTTCTTGTGCCTGATCCCCATCGCAGCGATCATCCTGCTGCTGCCGGCCGGTAGGCAGAACCAGATCCCCGCGATGGCCGCCTGCCTGCTGTTCTCACTGATCATCTTCACGATGCGCGGTGTGTTCTGGGCGCCCATGGACGAGGTCGGCATCCCCAACCAGGTCAGCGGCACCGCGTTCGGCATCGCCTGCCTCGTCGGTTACGCCCCCGGGATGTTCGCCTTCCTCGTGTACGGCGCGATCCTCGATGCCAACCCGGGTGCGGCGGGGTACCACCTGGTGTTCATCCTGATGGCCGCACTCGCACTGGTGGGTGCGGGAGTCGCAACCGGCCTGGCGCGTGTGGCTCGCGCGCATCGTACCGCCGCGGTGCGGGAGGGCTGAGCCCGCTCCGCGCGGGGGGCGACATGGTCGCTCGTCGCACCGGCCGGCCCCATCGAGCCGCCGGCCTTCGCGTCCCGCCGGGACTGGACCAGGACGTCCAGCACGTTCCCGTCCTGGTCGACCGCCCGCCACGGGTACTGCCACTCGCCATTGATCTTGGTGTAGACCTCGTCCAGATGCCACTTGTCCCCGGCCTGCGGTCGGCGGTGGCACAACTGGCGGGCGTACTCGGGACCGAACTTGGCGCACCACTGCCGGATGGCCTCGTGGGAGACGACCACGCCCCGGGCGAACATGAGTTCCTCCACCTCGCGGAAGCGGAGCGGGAAGCGGTGGTAGAGCCATACGCAGTGGGCAATGATCTCCGCCGGGAACCGGAAACCCTTGTACGACGGCGGCGACACGTCCACGAACACGTCCCTCCCGACGACCACCAACCACAAGATCATCCCACCCGCAGACAGGCCACCAACCAAGTTGACAGTGCCTCGACAAAGTCTT
Source organism: Streptomyces sp. NPDC048496 (assembly GCF_043200055.1). NCBI lineage: Bacteria > Bacillati > Actinomycetota > Actinomycetes > Kitasatosporales > Streptomycetaceae > Streptomyces > Streptomyces sp. NPDC048496. The sequence continues at coordinate 1,794 of NZ_JBICXB010000013.1, forward strand.
TCAACTCCGGTGAGTCCAGCGGGTATGTGAGCCGGGCGATGTTCACCCTGTTCCGCGCCGCGCGCCCCCGTCCGAGCCGCGAGACGCCCCGGACGGGGGCGCGCCCCCCGTGCCGTCGGCCCGCAGCGCCGCCTCCATGACGGCCCGCGCGATCGGCGCCGCGCTGCCGCCCCCGCTGATGTCCGCCCGCTGCGCGGCGGCGTCCTCGACGACCACCGCGACCGCGACCGCCGGCCGGTTCGAGTTCGGCGCCTGTGCCCAGGAGATGAACCAGGCGTACGGGGTGCCGGAGTTGTCGATGCCGTGCTGGGCGGTGCCGGTCTTGCCGCCGACCGTCGCCCCGTAGATCGCGGCATTGGATCCGGTGCCCTGCTCCACGACGTCGATCATCATCTGCCGCAGCTGTGTCGCGGTCCGCGGGCTCATTGCCTGGTGGTAGGAGCGCGGGCGGTTCTGATGGACGGTGGTGCCGCTGCTGGTCGTCGTGCGGTCCACCAGATACGGGTGCTTGAGGTCACCGCCGTTCGCGACGGCCGACGCCACCATGGCCATCTGCAGCGGTGTCGCCGCCGTGTTGAACTGTCCGATCGACGACAGGGCCAGCTGGTCGTTGCTCATATCGGTGTCGAAGTTGCTCTTTGCCACGCCGGACGGGATCTTCAGCCCGGTGTCGTCGAAGCCGAACTTCCGCGCCGCCTTCACCATCCCGTCCAGCCCGACCTCCACCCCCAGATGGGCCATCACGGTGTTGCACGACACCCGGATCGCCTCGGCGAGCGACGCGTACTCGCAGCCGCCGGCCTCATTGGGGAGCGTGGTGCTGGTCCCCGGCAGGACGTACGGGGACGGGGTGTCGGTCTCCGCGTCGGGGTCCTCGACCACACCCGCGTCGAGCGCCGCGGCCGCCGTCACGATCTTGAAGGTGGAGCCGGGCGGATAGGTCTGCCGGATCGCCCGGTTGAGCATCGGCTGGCTCCTCGCCCTGTTGAACTGCCGCCAGGCGTCGGTGACCGACGAACCGGTGCCGGAGAGCCGCTCGGGGTCGTACGAAGGGGTCGAGACCAGCGCCAGGATCTTGCCGGTCGACGGTTCGAGGGCGGCGACCGCACCCCGCCGCCCGCCCAGCCCGGCGTACGCGGCGCGCTGCATGGAGTCCTTGACGGTCGTTGCGACATCGCCGCCGGGCTGCCTGCTTCGGGTGATCTCGTCCCACAGCGGCAGCGGGGCGAGCAGCGGATCGGTGCCGGAGAGGATGTCGTCCTCGGCGTTCTCGATGAGCGTCGTGCCGTACGTCTGCGAGGCGTACCCGGTCACCGGCGCGTACAGCGGCCCGTCGGTGTAGGTGCGCTCGTAGGCGAGCTGCTCGTCCGTGTTCTTGGAGCCGGTGACCGATTTGCCGCCGACCAGGATGTTGCCCCGCGGCTGGTCGTAGCGGGCGATCGTCCCGCGCCGGTTGGCGGGGTTGTCGTCCAGCTCGTCCGCCTGGAAGACCTGGATGCGGGCGGCGTTCAGCAGCAGTGCCATGAGCAGCAGCAGGCAGAACGCGGCGGCCCGCCGGATGTAGCGGATCACGACGGGTCCTCCACGATCGGTGCGATGACCCCGTTCTCCACCTGGTCGGGACGGGGGGTGCGGGCGAGGTCGCTGATCCGGATGAGCAGCGCCACGATGATCCAGTTGGTCACGACGGACGAACCGCCCTGGGCGAGGAACGGCATCGCCATGCCCGTCAGCGGGATCAGCCCCATCACACCGCCCGCGATCACGAAGACCTGGAGGGCCAGGATCGATGCGAGCCCGATCGACAGCAGCCGCCCGAAGGGGTCGCGCAGGGCGAGCCCGGCCCGGTAGCCGCGGGCGACCAGCAGCGCGTACAGCAGGAAGATCGCGGTCAGCCCGGACAGCCCGAGCTCCTCGCCTGCCGTGGCCAGGATGAAGTCGGACTTGGCGGCGAAACCGATGAGGATGGAGTGGCCGAGACCGAGCCCGGTGCCGAGCATCCCGCCCGCGGCGAACGCGAACAGCGACTGGGCGAGCTGGCTCGGTCCCTGGCCCGCGTCGATGGAGGCGAACGGGTTGATCCAGTCCTGCACCCGGCTGTGCACGTGCGGCTCGAGGGAGCCGACGGCGAACGCGCCGACGGCGGCGAGCAGCAGCCCCACCGCGATCCAGCCGGTCCGGCCGGTCGCCACGTACAGCATGATCACGAAGAGGCCGAAGAAGAGCAGCGAGGTTCCCAGATCCCGCTCGAGGACCAGCACCCCGACGCTGAGCAGCCAGATCGCCACGATCGGGCCGAGCACCCGGCCGGTGGGCAGTTGGAGTTTCCAGATCCTGCGGCCCGTGTAGGCGAGCGCGTTGCGGTTCGCGGAGAGGTACGCGGCGAAGAAGACGGCGAGCAGGATCTTGGCGAACTCGCCCGGCTGGAACGACAATCCGCCGATCCGGATCCAGATCTTGGCACCGTTCACCGCGGGGAAGAAGATCGGCACGATCATCAGGACGAGCGATGCGGCGACCGACAGGTATGCGTACCGCTGGAGCACCCGGTGGTCGCGGAGGAAGACGACGACCACGATGAAGAGCGCGACCCCGAGCGTCGACCAGATCAGCTGGGTGGGCGCCGCCTGGTCCTTCGGGGTCTCCAGGTCGAGCCGGTAGATCAGCACCAGCCCCAGACCGTTGAGCAGGACGGCGATGGGGAGCAGCAGCGGATCGGCGTGCGGGGCACGGAAACGGACGGCGAGATGGGCGAGGAGTGCGAGCAGCCCGAGACCGGCACCGTAACCGGCGACATCGGGCGGGATCGCGTGGTCGTGCGCGAGGCCGACGGCGGCGTAGCCGTAGACGGAGATGAGGACGGCTCCGATGAGGAGTGCGAGCTCGACCCCGCGCCGCTTGGGCAGGCGTAGCTGCGGCGGGGGCGCGTCCGTCCTCGTTGCGGTCATGCCACGCAACGTAGCAAGAGGTGCACCATATTCCCCTTATGTCACTTCATTTCCCTTACGTCGCCTCTGTCTGGTCGTCATCGCCGGGCGGTTCGCCGCCGTCGAGTCGTACGTATTCCGGGAGCGTCAGCCGCGCCACCGCCCCGCCGTCCTCCGCGTTGGCGAGGACGAGTTCGGCGCCGATGACCGCCGACTGCCCGACGGCGATGGTCAGTCCGAGCCCGTGGCCCTTGCCGCCTCCCTCGGTGCGGAACCGCTGCGGACCACCGGCCAGCAGATAGTCCGGGAATCCCGGACCGTGATCGCGTACGGTCACCACCGGCCCGTCGACCGTCACGACCACCGGTGGCCGGCCGTGCTGGTGCGCATTGGCGATCAGATTGCCGAGGACCCGCTCGAGCCGCCGCTTGTCGGTCTCGACCCGCACGGGACTTGCCCCGGTTCCGGCTTCCGCCCCCAGGACGCGGACCTCGGTCTCCGTTCCCGAGGCGCCCGCCACTCGCACGGCGAGCGGAGCCAGTTCGTGAACCGCGAGATCGACCTCTTCCGTGCGGGCGTCGAGCCGGGAGATCTCCAGCAGATCCTCCGTCAGCGCCCGCATCGTCCGCACCCGGTCCCGCACCAGTTCGGCCGGGCGGCCCGCCGGCAACAGCTCGGCCGCGGCCGAGAGACCGGTCAGCGGGGTGCGCAGCTCGTGCGCCACGTCGGCGGTGAAGCGCTGCTCGGCCAGCAGTTTGCGCTGGAGCGTGGACGCCATGGTGTCCAGCGCACCGGCGACGATCGCCACCTCGTCCTGCGGGCGCGACGGGTCCGAGGTACGGGGATCGTGGACGCGGGCGTCGAGATCGCCCGCACTGATCCGGCGGGCCACCCGGGCGGTCTGGTGCAGCCGACGGGTGACCCGGGTGACGGCGTACGCGCCGACCAGCAGCGTGGCGCCGATCGCGAGCAGCGAGGAGCCGACGATCGCCCGGTCGAGGCTGTTGATGACGTGGGCGCTCCGGCTGTAATCGATCGCGGTGGCCAGCGCGCGGCCGTCGACCGGGCCTGCCGCCCACATGGTCGGACGCCCGTGGAGGTCGGCGACGAGCGTGCCCTGACGCCCGCTCACGGCGAGGGCGCGCAAGGACGCGGGCAGCCCGGGCGGATCGATGCCGGAACCCGGCGGGAGCGCCTCGCCCGCCTTGTACGCCGCGGTGACATCGCTCAGCCGGGAGAGCGCGTCGGCGCGGGCCTCGTCGACGGCATCCCGGGTCACCGCGGTGTGCACCAGTACGCCCAGCAGCGCGGCGAATGCGCAGCACATCACGGTGATGAACACTGCCGACTTCCAGGCGAGCGTCGCGGTCCACGCGGGCGCGCGCATTCTCCGTCGCCTCATCGCCGCCCCGCGGAGTAGTCGTACGGGGCGGCGGAGGCGGGCGGCAACTGCGGCCAGAGCCGGTCGGGCCCGATGGCGGCCGCGGCCCTTCCGGCACTCTTCAGCTCGCCGCCGGTGCCACAGCCGCCCAGCAGCGTGGCGCCGACGCCGGCCACGAGGGCTTCCTTCGCACGGCGCGTCACCCGGAGATGCGGGCGCATGACTCCCTCCCTTCCCGGACGTCGGGTCATGGGTCCGCCGACCCATGACCCGATGACCTTATGCGGAAGGGAGTCCCTTATGTCTTTTTGCTACCGGTGCAGTCGCGGTTGTGTCAGTGCTGGTAGGGGTTTTGTCCGCCCTGGGCATACCCCGGCTGCTGCTGGGCCTGCCCGAACGGGTTGCCGTCCTGCGATGCCACGTGCTGCGCCAGCAGTTGGTCGGCCTGCTCCTTCGGGATCTTCTGCTCCCCGCCGCAGAACGTGCACTGCGTCGCGTACTTCGTCGAGAACGGGAACAGTGGCACGAAGAACAGCGTGAACTTCGTGACCCGCTTCCGCAGTGTGTGCGCGGCCGGATTGCCGCACCAGCCGCAGACCATCGTCAGAACGGCCAGTTGGTACAGATAGCCGCGCGTACCAAAAATGATCATGCCGTGGGCCCCTTCCCCGTTACTTCGTGAAGCGCTCGCCGGCAGAGCACCAGCAGCTTTTCGTCCTCGTATGTGCCGTGGCTGCCGTACCCGCCGTCCATGGCGTTGTGACGTCGTACGGAGGCGAGTTCGGCGCGCAGCGCATGTGCCGCATCCGACCCTGCACCAGCAACACCCATCAGCGCCAGGTATTCGGCCACCCGGACCCTGACATGACGGTTCATCTCCCAGGCGGCCAGCATGACTGGTACGGACTCCTCGGTCCGTCCCGTCACCTCCCACAGCGCGATCGCCGCGTCCACCCGCAGCCACAGCTCGTCATGGACCAGCAGCGCCCGCAGCCGGGGTGCCGCCACGGACGCGCGCGCACCCAGCCCGCCCAGCGCGCTCACCGCTGCGCGCTGCTCGAGCGCATGCTCCGCCCCCAGCCCCTCGATCAGAACCGGCAGCACGGCCTCCGCGTCCCCCTCGACCGCCCACAGCGCCTGAGAGCCTGTCGGGTGACCTTCGATCGGAGAGCGGACGCGGCGTGGTGCGTGCGATTCCAAGGCGCCGGGATGGCCTCGTAGCGGAGCTACTAGGGCATTTCGGCAACGCCGGAAGCGTGCGTGCCACGCCGCGTCCGCCCGATCAGAGGTCGCCCGACAGGCTCTGAGCCGCTTCCGTCGCCGCCGGGGTCCCGGGGCTGCGGATCAGCGCCCGCAGCTCCGGGACGGCGCACCGGGCGGCCGGGCCGAACGAGCCGAGCGTCCGCAGCGCCGAGGTCCGCAGCCGCTCCCCGCGGTACTCCGGCGCCCCGCGGAGCACGTCGTCCTCGTCGTCGTCCTCGTCCAGATCGATGCCGCCGATGCTGGTGAGCAGCTCGACGATGCTGCCCCGGTCGTGGATCCCCGGATCCACGACCAGCTCGAAGAGGAAGGGAATGCAGGCGAGTGTGCAGTCGTACACATCCCCCTGGTGATGAACGGCCCCGTACATACCGTCCAGCGCCTGTTCGCGCTCCGCCGCATCGGCGGACGCGAGCCCCCGCAGCAGGCCCGGCACGTCGTCGGCAGGCCCGTAGGCATGCTCCATCGAGGCCCAGTCGACCTCGTCGATCCCCGCGAACATGCCGTCGCCTCCCCGCACATTCACGTCTTGCAGTGTCTGCGCAGAGTGTGCACCACGGCCCGGGCGATCCACCCGCCGCATGCAGCCTTTTGCTTGCAGACATGACAACGGCCGGACGCGTGCGCCATCAGGGCAGCGGCCGGGCCCGGTTCGGGTTGATGAGCGGGCCGAGCGGATCCCCGTACCGCGCCAGCCGCCCGGCCATGTCACCGGCCAGAAAGACCAGCTCGGCGGGGCTCCGGCAGTCCTCGATCTCCGCCCAGGTGACGGGCGCGGACACGGTCGGCTCGGCCCTGGCGCGCAGCGTGTACGGGGTGGCGGTCGTCTTCGACGCCGCGTTCTGACTGAAGTCGACAAACACCTTCCCCGGCCGCAGCGCCCGTGTCATCCGGTGCACCACCAGCTCCGGAAGGTCCCGCTCCGCCTCCACCGCCAGCTGTTTCGCGTACGCCGACACCCGATCGGAGGAGGCCGGCTCCAGCGGTACGAGAACATGCAGCCCCTTCGATCCGGCGGTCTTCCCGTACGCGAGCAGCCTGTCCGCCGCCAGCCTTTCGCGCAGCCACCGGGCCACCGCGCAGCACTCCACGACGGTTGCCGGAGCCCCCGGATCGAGGTCGAACACCATTCGGTCGGCGATCCCCGGCCTGTCGGCCTGCCACTGCGGCGTATGGAACTCCACCACCAGGTTCGCCGCCCACATCAGCGACGCCAGATCCTGGATGAGCACCTGCGCGGCCTGCTGCGCCGTATCCCGCGGCACCTCGGCGATCCGTACCCAGGACGGGGTGCCCGGTGGGGGGTTCTTGGTGAAGAACCGCTGCCCGTCCGGCCCGTCCGGATAGCGCAGGAAGGACACCGGCCGGTTGTACAGATGCGCGAGCAGGGCCCCCGCCGCCGTGGCCGCGTAATAGTGCAGCACCTCGCCCTTGGTGGTTCCGGTGGCCGGATACAGAACCTTGTCGAGATTGCTGAGCGCCAGGCGCCGCCCCTCCACCTCGGTGATCGGCGTCATACGATAAGAATCACATGAATTCTTGATCAACAGTGATCTATCGGTATTCCCATGGACAAAGGGGTGAACGGTGAGGTCCATCTGGAACGGCGCGATCTCCTTCGGGCTGGTCAGCATCCCGATCAAGCTGGTCAGCGCCACCGAGAGCCACTCGATCTCCTTCCGCCAGATCCACCTCGCCGACGGCGGCCGGATCCGCTACCGGAAGGTCTGTGAAATCGACGAGCAGGAAGTGACCGCCGCCGAGATCGGCAAGGGGTACGAGGACGCGGACGGCTCGATCATCCCGATCACCGACGAGGACCTCGGCTCGCTCCCGCTTCCCACCGCGAAAACGATCGAGATCGTCGCCTTCGTGCCCGCCACCGAGATCGACCCGCTCCAGATGGACACGGCGTACTACCTCTCCGCCAACGGAGTCCCCGCCGCCAAGCCGTACACGCTGCTGCGCGAGGCCCTGAAGCGGAGCCGGAAGGTGGCCGTCGCCAAGTACGCGCTCCGCGGCCGGGAACGGCTCGGCATGCTGCGCGTCGTCGACGACGTGATCGCGATGCACGGCCTGCTCTGGCCCGACGAGATCCGCGCCACCGACGGTGTGGCCCCGGAGACCGACGTCACGGTCCGCGAAGCCGAACTCGACCTGGCCGACGCCCTGATGGCCACGCTCGGCGAGGTCGACATGGACACCCTCCACGACGACTACCGCGAGGCGGTCGAGGCGCTGATCGCCTCGAAGGCCTCCGGCGAGGCACTCGAACCGGCAGCATCCGGCGACACCGGCGGCGGCAAGGTCATCGACCTCATCGCGGCACTGGAGAACAGCGTCCGGGCGGCGAAGAAAGCCCGCGGCGAGGAGGAGGTGGAGGAGGCGGCGGCGGCGGAATCCGAGAGCGCACCGGTGGCTGAGGTGACGTCGCTCGCCACCCGCAAGAAGAGCGGCGGAACCGGCGCGAAGAAGAAGGCCTCCGCGACCGCCACCCCCCGGAAGGCCGCCGCGAAGAAGTCGACGCCAGGCAGAACCCCGGCGAAGAAGACCGCCGCGCGGTCGACCACGAAGTCGACCGCGAAGACGGCGACGAAGACGGCGACGAAGAAGACCGCGAAGACCACGGACAAGAAGGCAACACCCGGGAAACGCGCCTCGGCCTGACGGGACGCCGGAAGCCGCTGCCGCCGGGACCGGGCGTCCGCGGGGCTGTCACGCAGGACTGCCCCGGAGCCGAAGCCCCGGGGCAGTCATCGCGTCGAGCCCGTGCGTCAGTGCCGGCGGTACGAGTTCACGTATCCGGCTGCCGGAGTCCCGACACCCGTCACGTCGTCGTATCCCTTGACCGCCTTGAGCGAGGCGTCCTTGCCGAGGCTGCGCACCGACGTCAGCACGCCGTCCGCCGCGTCGGAGCCGTTGGCGAAGTCGACCCGGGCGACCGCGAGGTCACGCTTGGCACCCAGCGGGTGGTCGGTGACGTCGTGGTACGTCTTCGAGCCGTACCGGGCGTAGATCGCCGGGTTGGCGAAGCCGAGCGGCCGGCCGTGCTGGGCCTGCTGCGCGAGCGCCTGGACGCCCGCGATGACGGGCGCCGCCAGCGACGTGCCGCCGATGCGGTACTCGTCGTAGCCGACGGAGCCGTCGGGCAGCGTCTGCGTCTGGCCGACCAGGAAGCCGGTGTTCGGGTCGGCGACCGCCGCGATGTCCGGGGCGGTACGCATCCGGGCCTTGCCGTTCGCCTTCGCGAGCGAGTCCGGGACGACACCGCGCTGGTAGAACGGCTGCTTCACGGTCGAGCTGGTGCCGCCGCCCGCGCCCGAGGTGTACGCGCCGGGGAAGCCGGTCCAGCTCTTGCCGTCGGCGGCGAGCGACGCCTTCATCGTGCCCCAGCCGGTCTCCCACTGGTACGAGTCGTGCTTGCCGACGGCCAGTGAGGTGCCGCCGACCGACGTCACCCAGGCCGAGTTGGACGGGACGTCGATCTGCTTCGTGCCGGTGGACGCGACGTTGTCGCCGTCGTCGCCGGAGGAGAAGTAGAAGCCGATGCCCTCGACCGCACCCATCTTGAAGACCTGGTCGTACGCGGCCGCGACGTCCGGGGTCTCGTTGGCCTCGACGTCGCCCCAGGAGTTGGAGACGATGTCGGCGAGCCGGTGGTCGACGATCTTGTTGAGCGAGTCCAGCAGGTCGGCGTCGTAGCAGGACGCGCCGCCCACGTAGACGATGTCGGCGGCGGGCGCGACCGCGTGCACGGCCTCGACGTCGAGGGTCTCCTCGCCGTACCAGCCGGAGGCCCCGCACTCCTCGGTCTTCGTGTAGTCGTCCGGCAGGACCTGGCTGAGCTGCCCGCGCTTGTACGGGGCGTCGCCGTTGCGCTTGGCGTACTCGGCGGCGTCCTTCGCGATGGTCGGCGAGGCGTACGCGTCGGTGATCGCGACGGTCACGCCCTTGCCGGTCCAGCTGCCCGCACCGTACGCGGCGCGCAGCTGCTTGCCGGTGTAGCCCTTGACCGCGTACGGCACCTTGGAGCCGTAGGCGCTCGGCAGTGTCGAGGCCGTCCTGGAGCCGAAGTACGAGGAGAATGGACCGGAGTTGCGGAACACCGCGTCCGGCGGCGGCAGCGTCTCGTCGTGGCTCGACTTGTGCGGCGCGTTGTCCAGACCGGAGACGGCGAGGACGGCGTCGCTCAGTGCGGCCGGGACGGAGGCCGTGGAGGACGGGGCGCGGTAGGTCCGGCTGCCCTTGCGGTAGTTGCGCAGCTGGGTGCTGAACGCCTTCTCGGCCGCGGCGACGTCACCGGTGGCGGAGACGTAGTGCTGATGGGCACCGGTGACGGTCAGCCCGCTGGACTTCAGCCACTGAACGACCTGGTCGATCTGGTGCCGGGTCGCCCCGAAGCGGGCCTGCGCCTCCTTGGCGCTCAGGTACTTCCCGTACGAAGGGGACTTCGGGTCGGACACGGCGGCGGCGTAGGCGGCCAGCCCCTTCGCGTCCCGGCCGGCCAGATGGACACGGATGTTCACCTTGCCGCTGTCGGCGGTGGCCCCCTGGTCGGCCTTGGCCGTGGCCCAGACCGGCTTGGTTCCCTGCAGAGCATCGCGACCGGCGGGTGCGGAGTCCGCGCTGGCGGACGGTATGCCGAGGGCGAGTGCACCGGCGAGCAGCGGCAGTGTCGCTGCCATGCTCAGCCCGGCGCGACGTCTGGCACGACTGGTTCTCATGAAACCCCCTGCGATGTGGTTCTTCGCGTGTGGAGCATGTGCCGGATGATGTGCACATGTAAGCCGCCACTCTGGCGAGGAACCCTTTACGTAAGGGGCATGCGTTCACCAAGAAACTGTCAAGAGGACGTGAGCGAAGGTAAGTTCGAGGTGAAAAGCCGGGAATGCGTGCAACCGGGAGGGCGCTGCTCCGACCGCCTGTGACCGGTTGTCTGCGCGTGTCTCCCCGGAAATCGGCCAGTGCCTCGCGAACGGGACTGCTCCGCCGGACCGCGGGAGAACCTGAGGACGCGCCGGTGCGCAGGACGCCGGCCGAAACGGCAGGGGAACTCTGTGACCACGCAGTCCGCAGGGATTACCGAGAAGAACCCGCAGGCGCAAGGCTGACGGGGTCGGTCGGCGAGGGCAGCCTCAGCCCGTACGAGCTCTCGACGACGTACGTACAACTCGTATACGTATAGCCGGGTGTGATCCGCGACCCGGACGAGTAGCTGTCGACGGCCGCGCTCGCACCCGTGCCGTGCTTGTACAGGAAGTGGTACTCGCCCGCAGGAAGCCGCAACCGCGCCTTCGGATAGTTCCTGCCGCCGGACTTGCAGGCGAGCGACGACCCGCTGACCTCCGAGGTGTACTGCCGGCAGCTGCCGCACCCCCCCAGCGAGACGCGGCCGGTGACCGGACCGGTGTAGAGGATCTCGACGCCGCTCGGGGCGTCGTTGCTGATCACGAGCTCCATCCGGGAACCGCCCGGACTCCCGGACGGCGGCAGTCGCTTGCCCGCCGCGGGCCGGTCGGCGGCGATCTCCGCGGCGATGGCGATGTCCAGGGCGTGCGCCCGCCGCTTGTCGCTCCTGTACGTGGCGGCGAACTCCGTCAGCGTCTTCTGGGCCTCAGTGAACGTCTTGGACGTGAACTGGTCCACCCCGCACGCGTACACGCCGTTCCGGATCCCGGTATCGGCCTCCCCGGCCCGCGCGGAGACCGACGTGTCGGGCAGTGCCATCACGGTCGTCCGGAGCCCGCGCAACGTCTCGGTGGCCGCGCACGGACTGCTGCCGCCCACCGCGCCGACCTGCTCCTTGATCTTCCCGGAGACCGCGGGCCCGACCTTCTTGGCCTGCGCCGATCCGGGGAACGTACGCAGCAGCTCGGCGAGCTCGCCGCCGGACGATCCCACCGCCCGGTCGCCCAGCTTCGACACCCCGCACGTGTACAGCGAGGTGGCCAGCGGGTCGTCGGGCCAGCCGGCCAGGTCGCCCAGGAGCTTCGGGTCGATCGACTGGGGCACGGTCCGCAGATACGCCAGCGGCGCGACCGCCTCGCAGTGCTTCCCCTGACGGTACGGGGCGGCGACCGCCTCGTAGTAGGCGCTCAGCCGGTTCGGTACGAGCTTTCCCGCCCTCGACCCCGCATGCTCCTCACCGAGCTCCCGGTACACGGCGAGCGCGGAACGGTAATCGGCCCGGGCGGCATCGAAGGACCTGCCCGAGGCGGCCTTCACCGTCCGGTCGCCCTCACCCAGCCGGTCGAGCAGGATCTGCTCGACGGCCTCGTCCTGCGCGGAGCCGTAGAACACCACGCCCCCCGCCGGTACCGCCAGCAGCACCAGTCCGACCCCGGCCGCCACCACCGGCCGCCACGATCCGCCGACAGCGGCACGCCGCGCGATCCACGCGCCGTGCACGGCGGCAGCCACCAGGACGACCACATACGCGACGACCAGACCCCCGGACACACCGTCGGGGTCCGCGGGCAGCGCGACCAGCAGCAGCACACCGGTGGCCAGCCAGCACAGAACGGCCCCGCCCCAGCGGCCCACCAGGGTATAGCCGATCCCGAGACCCGAGAGATTGAGCAGCCCCACCGCCGTGGCGCGCAGCGCGGCACCAGCAGGCGGCGGTCCGACGGTCGGCGGACGGGACGGCGGAGGCGGTACCGAAGGAAAGTCTTCCGGCCCGAAAGATGGATCGCCCCAACTCATACCGGCCCCCCAACCGTTGGGCGCGGCACCCCTGACCGCGCCCGGCCCTCCCACCATCCTCGCGGCCACGAAGGGTGTCAATCGGGGCGGAACATCCACGAACGGCCCATCACACAGCTCCCCGGGCCGCCCTCATCAGTAGACTGAGAGGCGCCGCGACTGGCGCGCATCCCGGCAGGGATGATCCGTGGAACCGACCACGAGGAAGCGGCACACTCCGGGCCTGCCCGGAGGCGTCACCGCCGGAGAGCCGTCCGCCTGGGCAATCCGGGTCCACGCCGCAGCCATGCGCCAGACCCGGGAGGATCCCGTGACGACACCCGAGAACCGCCGCCCCGCACTCACCGCCACCGACCCGGAGCTCGCCGCCCTCGTCACCGCGGAGGAGCAGCTCCAGGCCGACACCCTTCGCCTGATCCCCAGTGAGAACTACGTCTCCGCAGCCGTGCTGGAGGCCTCCGGCACGGTGCTTCAGAACAAGTACTCCGAGGGCTACCCCGGCAAGCGGTACTACGAGGGCCAGCAGATCATCGACCAGGTGGAGACGCTGGCCGTCGAACGGGCCACATCCCTCTTCGGCATGGATCACGCCAACGTGCAGCCGTACTCAGGCTCGCCCGCCAACCTCGCGGTGTACCTGGCTTTCCTGCAGCCCGGCGACACCGTGCTCGGCATGTCGCTGCCGATGGGCGGCCACCTCACACACGGCTGGGGCGTCTCCGCGACCGGCACCTGGTTCCGTGGTGTGCAGTACGGCGTTCGCCGCGACACGGGCCGCATCGACCTGGACGAGGTCCGCGACCTGACCCTCGCCGAGCGCCCGAAGGTGATCTTCTGCGGTGGTACGGCAGTGCCCCGGACGATCGACTTCGCCGGCTTCGCCGAGATCGCCCACGAGGTCGGGGCCGTCCTGGTCGCCGACATCGCCCATATCGCCGGCCTGATCGCGGGCGGCGCCCACCCCTCGCCCGCCCCGTACGCCGACGTGGTCTCCACCACCACCCACAAGACCCTGCGCGGTCCGCGCGGAGCGATGCTGCTGAGCCGGGCGGAGCACGCGCGCGCCATCGACCGCGCCGTCTTCCCCGGCCTCCAGGGCGGCCCGCACAACCAGACCACGGCGGCGATCGCGGTGGCCCTCAAGGAAGCCGCGACCCCCGGCTTCAGCGACTACGCCCACCAGGTCGTCGCCAACGCCCGCGCCCTGGGGGAGGAGTTGGTTTCCCGCGGCTTCGACCTGGTCTCCGGCGGCACGGACAACCACCTTCTGCTGATCGACCTCACCGGCAAGGACGTACCCGGCAAGATCGCGGCGAAGGCCCTGGACCGGGCCGGCATCGTCGTCAACTACAACGCCGTCCCGTACGACCCCCGTAAGCCGTTCGACCCGTCCGGCATCCGCATCGGCACCCCGGCCCTGACCTCCCGCGGGATCCCCGCCTCCGAGATGGACAAGGTCGCGGAGTGGATCGACCGCGTGGTCGAGGCGGCCCGCACGGGCGACGAGTCCGTGGTGGAAAAGGTGCGCGCAGAGGTGAGGACCCTGATGGACGCGTACCCGGCGCCGGGGCTGCCGGTGGGCTGATCCGGCACGCGGGGAGCCGGCCGCACGGCAGAGCGGAGTGACCCGCGCGCCCGTGCGGCACGGCTGGCTGGGAGCAGGGGGACACGACCGGGCGCGGTGTGAACGAGTAGCGGACGCGCGAGAGCCCTGCTGAGCACCCGAGTGTGCGGAGCACACGCGGTCGCTCCCCGGTAAGGGGCGGGATCAAACGCCGCCCCACGCCTGCAGCAACTCCGCAGGCCCGTACGTCGCGTCCAGTGCCCCGCAGTCGGTCCCACTGCGCGAGACCGCGACCACCGGCACCGGTTCGGGCGTCAGTGCGGCCCGGTGGCGGTGCAGTGCGGCCAGGTCATGGCGGTCGAAGGGGGAGTTCTCCAGCCACTTCACCGAGCCGACGAACAGCAACTCCTTGACGATCGGGGCCCTGTCCGCCCCCACGATGTCGATCTCCACGTCGTTCGTGCGCGTCCAGTAGCCGCCGATGGCCGGGGCGGCCGGGAGGTTCCCGTCAGGCAGCAGGCGTGCCAGGGCCTCCCGCACCAGGGGCTCGACGGCCCGGCCGCGCCAGCTCGTCCAGTTGTCCCTGATGCGGGTCAGCGTCAGGTCGCCCCGGCCGCGCTCGATCTCCGGGAGGGCCGGGCCGAGCAGTTTCAGCCAGAAACGCAGGTACGGGTCGGCGACCCGGTAGCGGCGGTCCTTCGACGGCCGGGTGGACAGGGGCAGTTCGGCGGCGACCATCCGTTTGTCCATGAGGGCGGTGAGGGACCGTTGCAGCGAGGCGCCGGACAGGCCGCCGGCCGCGCGGGCGATGTTGGAGAACGTCCGCTCGCCGCTTCCGATCGCGGACAGCACCGTACGGGCCTGCAGCTCCTTGGGGAACTCCGCCGCCAGTGATCGCTCGGCCGAGACCAGCAGAGCGGAGACCGGGTCGCTGAGGGCTTCCCCGAGGAAGTCCCACAGGCACGCCCCGTGCTTCCATTCCGTGCAGATGAGCGGCAGGCCGCCTGTGACCAGGGTGGCATCGAAGGCCGACGCGGCGTCGAGGCCGAGCATCCGGCCCACTTCCGCGGGGTTCAGCGGTCCGAGGACCATCTCGCGGCCGCGCTGGTGGAACGGGCGCCCGTAGCTGTTCAGCGCCTCCATCATCGACAGGTCGGACCCGATGAGGACGAGGAGCACAGGCTTGGTCTCCAGCACCCGGTCCCAGGCGCGTTGCAGCACACCCTCGAAGGCGTTGTCCGCGTCCATCAGATACGGCAGTTCGTCCAGGACGACCACGCTCGTCATGTCGTGGGGCAGGGCCGCCGCCAGCACGTCGAACGCGGCGTCCCAGCTCGCCGGCCGGGCTCCGGCCAGGAGGCCCGCCAGTGGCAGGGTCGACGCGTCGGCGTCCCGAGCCAGCCGTTGGAGATCGGCCTCCGGTGATGCCCCCGTGGCGGCGTAGAAGAGGAACGGTGCGCCGGAACGCTCGGCGAAGCGCTCGACCAGCCTGGACTTGCCCACGCGGCGACGGCCTCGCAGCATCACGCATCTGCCGGGGCGCTCCCGGCCGACACCGGCCGCGACCTTGCCCAGTTCGCGCTCAAGCGTGGCCAGCTCGGCCTGCCGCCCCACGAAATCCGCCATGCGCGGCCTCCAGTGACATCCGATGCGAACATTTACGTTACTAACATCAATGATAGTAACGCCTAGTTCTCTGCCCAGGCCCTCGTGCGGCGCGCGCCGCACACCGCGTACCCGGCGCCTCCAGGCTCGTACAGTCGCGTCCGTCGCCGCGTCGCGCCTGGCCGGAGGCGGTCCAGGGACGCCCAGCTTCACCCGCGCCCCGAGCAGGAAACCGCTCGCGGCACAGTTCGTCGGCATTCCACTCAAACAGCACAAGGCCGCAGTCCTGACCGACCGCGATCCCGCCCAACCCCGTCCTCGTGGAAGGGAGTCGACCAAGCGGCTAATGGCCGGACACTGCGAACTATGCGGGCACACCGCGAAAATCCAGGTCCACCAGATCCGCGGACTCGCGGACCTCGACCGGCTCGGGCAGATGCAGCCCGACTGGGCTGTCCTCATGGCCAGGAAACGGCGCAAGACTCTCATGGTCTCCCCGCCCGGCCACGAAGGCATCCACGACGGCCACGAAGCCGCGCCTCACGGCAGTCACTGGAGAGCCCGTTGCGGTTAACGCCGCACGACGGGTTCGGGAGGAGGTCGCTGGGAAAAGGGCCGGCCCCACAGGCTGGCACCTCGCCCGGCGGCCCACCTCGCACTAGCGGCCCCCGGCATTGTTCCTGCACCACCGGAGACCGAGGTCGCGGCGGTGACCGTCCGCCCCGGTCAATCGGTCCGCGTATGGGGCGCCTGGCGAACGGTCCGCAGCGTGCGCAGTGAGCGGTACGCGTCCGGCGGCCTCGCCGTCGTTATCGGCCTGGGCGAGGGTCCGGCCCTTCGGTTGCCCGCGGCGGAACCGGTGACCGTTCGGGCCGGGTGGCAGCCCGGAGGTGGGCGGTCGGCTGGTGCGCCGGATGGCGTGCGGCCTATTGGTGTCCGGCGTCGGCAGTGACCCGTGCGAGTTCCGGAGAGGACCGGTCGCCTCCACCCGGCCCGGTGTCCGCAGTCGGTTGGCCGCCTTGCCGAGGTCAGATCTTGATGGCGGTGACGCGTGCCCCGCACAGCGCGGTGAGGCCCTCCGGGTCGGAAGTGAGCACCGTGACCGGGCCGGGGGCCGCGAGGGCGGTGGCGCTGAGCATGGCGTCGATGGCATACCTGTGGCCGTGCAGGCCGGCGTTGGAGAGGAGGGCGGCGGCGTGGCGGGCCACCGCCTCGGTGACCGGTTCGACGACGAGGCGGGAGAGCGTCCATTCCAGGGCTGGG
This sequence comes from Streptomyces sp. NPDC048496, assembly GCF_043200055.1. Classification (NCBI taxonomy): domain Bacteria; kingdom Bacillati; phylum Actinomycetota; class Actinomycetes; order Kitasatosporales; family Streptomycetaceae; genus Streptomyces; species Streptomyces sp. NPDC048496. Next base: position 18,499 of record NZ_JBICXB010000013.1, read on the forward strand.
CGGTTGATGCGCGGGTGAACCACTTCCGCCAGGGTGGCCGCGGATGTGATCACGCGCAGGTCGTCGGTGCGGGCCAGGGCGAGCCAGGTGGTGACCGCCCGGTCACGCAGGACGGCCTTGGCCAGTCCTTCGCTGTCGAGGACCAGGGTGCCGCCGGGGACGGCGGGGGAGCGGGTCACGCGGCGTTCGCTCCGCCCCGCGCCTGCTCGCTTCGAGCCCGGTGGAGTTCGTCGCGCAGGGACCGGATCTCGTCGTCGGCGATGGGGCCGTGTTCGGCCTCGGCGACCTGGATGAGCTCGTTGAGGTTGTCGCGCTCGATCTGGCGGGCGACGGCGGCAGCCACGTAGGCGGACAGCCCCGACGGGCCGCTGCGGGCCTTGGCGGCTTCGGCGATGTCGCGGGGCATGGTGATCGAGTACTTGCTGGTAGGCTCACTCATGCTCTTCATCCTACCTGCGATCCTACCGATGCTCGGGCGGAGCTGGAAATCGGGCGGAGCTGGAAAAAGGGGATCACCCCCGCTGATTTCGACAGGGTGAATGGGAGCCACTCGGGCAACGAGAATGGCTCCTTTATGCGATCAATGCCGGGCTGGTGCGTGCATCTCAAGACTTCCGAGGAACGCGCGGAGGGCAGTGGCGAATCCGTCGGGGTCGGTCTCGTGGACCGTGTGACCGGTGGGTAGGTGGACCAGGAGGGTGTGCGGGCGACGGCTCGTCATGACTGCCGCGTGGTCGGCGGAGAGAGTGTCGCTGCGGATGCCGTGGACAAGGAGGGCTGGGCAACTTGTGGCCAGCCAGTCGTCCCAGTGATCACCCTTGACCAGTCGGTGCGAGGCGACCATGTCCTCGGGGCGAAAGGCCAGGCCCCAGCCGTCGTCGTACTCACGGATCGCATCGGTTAGATAGCGAGCCGATTCCCCCAGTTCCTCGATCAGGGCGGCCCGGCCCGGTGCCCGGTGGGGCCAGGCGAGACAGAAGGACAGATCGTCATCCACGACGGCCCCGATGTCCTCAATGACCAAGGCAAGGACACGCTCCGGATAACGGGCAGCGAGCTGGTAGGCGTTGACGCCGCCCAGTGAATGGCCGAGCACGACGACTGGGCCGAGGCCGAGATGGTCAAGGACCGCGACGGCGTCCGCGATGTAACCCTGACGGGCGTAGTCCAGCGGGCGGTCCGACTCTCCGTGCCCACGCTGATCGGGTGCGATGACCCGCCAGGCGGGCGCCAGCTCACGAGCGAGGTGGGCAAAGGTCCGCCCCTCCGAGAAGTGGCCGTGCAGGGCCAGCAGGGGCCGGCCGGGTCCACCGAAGTCGAGGAAGGACAGACGGCGCCCATCAATGTCCAGGGTGACGCGTGCCGGCTGCGCGGGGGTGGAGGAGACAGAGCGGCCAGTCGAGATCATGCTGGGACTCTAATGCCCGGATCTGACATGCCTCGGGCTCGATCTCACGCCGGTTCGCCCCGCGGCTTGTTCACTGCGCTGTCCCATGTCCGATGACGCTCGGTGAGCAGGTCCAGGTTCAGGGCACGGAGGTTGACGGTCCCGATGCTTTGGGCGTCGGCGACCAGGCCCTGCTGTGTGGCGACTGCGAGGAAGCCGGTCACCGCGGTGTCTTGGCCTGGCGGTCTGCCTCGGTGGACTGGTAGCGGTAGGACTCGGTCCCAGTCTGGATCGGCGTGCAGCGCGTCCAACGAAGTTCGACAAGACCGACTACCGTGCGCGTCACGCGGTCGAGTGCGGGATCAACCGGCTGAAGCGGCACCGGGCCGTCGCCACCCGGTACGACAAATTTGCTGTCCCCTACGAAGCGACCGTGCTGGTCGCCGTCATCAACGAATGGCTGTAACTGGCACGTGACCACGTCTCAAGCCCACACCGCTTTGACCACGGCGTGGCCTGCTGACGTCGCCCGCCCGTAGAACCCTTGGAGGTCCCTGTGATGGTCGAGGAGCTCCTGCCTGGCCTGCACATCTTCCTGGACACGGCCGCCGAGCTTGGCACTGGCAACGTTCCACAGCTCGTCGAAAGAGACAGTCGCGAGGAAGCCGGCGGCCTGTGACACCCCAGGCGGCTCCAGAATCATCAGGGGCGGGTTGGAGGGGTTGGCATCAGCCCTGTGTGCCACGGGGCGGCCGCCGTAAATTGGCAGCGTCCAGGGCTTATCGGCGTCTGTATCGAGGACATCGGCCGCGGCGTAGAGGTCATTGACGGAGTTGAAGACCTTCTCGATCGAGTCGGCGATACCTGCCGCGTACTCGTCGGCGTGGTTATCCCAAGCCTCGGACATGAACGCCGCAAGCCAGGTGTGGTCGTCCCGGATCTCGGATTCCGCGACAGCGCGGAGGTGTAGGTGAATGCTCACCGCGACGAGTCCCCCAGTTCGGCGGCCCGCCGGTCGGGCCGAACGGACGGAACTTACTCGACGGCACTGACGGCGAGACGTCCCGTCTCTTAATGGGGGATGCCGTCTCTTAATGGGGGATGCCTGGCGCTGCCAGGACGCCCTCCGACACCCGAGCGCCGTGTGTCGTCGAGATCGACCGCTGTGGACAGGTAGCCATCCGTACGCAGATGTCCCACGGAAGAGAATTCTCCCGAATGTCCAGATGGGGGAATGCTTCGATCCCATGTCCCCATGACTCGGGTATGAGGCTGCACGGGAGATCTCAGCGTGAACTGAGCCGGAACGCGTTCGCGGCCACGGCGGTCCAATGGCCTCCGCCTTCCGTGCGTGAGCGGTTCGCACAGCTCACGGGCAGGCTCCACCTGCGTGCCAGAGCCGCGTATGCGGAGAACGAGATCCTTGACAGGCTGCACGACAGGCTCTTGGACAGCTTCCTCGACGGAGCACCCAGCGTCGAAAGCGCGCACTCATACCTCTGAGATCAAGCCTGGCCCGAGTGCTGTGCGGCAGAGGCGTATGCGCGTCCGCATGCCGGGCTCCGCCATGGCGGAGTACCCCGGCTTTCCGAAACATGAAAAAGACCCCCTGCTCAGTGTTTCCACTGGTCAGAAGGCCTTTTTTGGCACTTCTTGCGAAGTGCCCCCGGCAGGATTCGAACCTGCGCACCCGGCTCCGGAGGCCGATGCTCTATCCCCTGAGCTACGGGGGCGTATCGCCGTACTGCTTGGCGACGAATGAAACACTACCAGCTTCTGGCGGGTGTCCGTGAACAGGTATTTCCGCGCGGTCACCGTCGCGCGTTACCCCCGCGCCCCGGCGCTGCCGTGCCCCGCGCCGCCTGCCCGGTCGCGCGCTCGTCCGCAGGCCCGCCGTGTCGGCCATGTGCCGTCCGCCCGCCACCCGTCCGGGGCCGGAAATGGGCAAAACCCGTACGCAGCCCCTACGCCCGACCTACCCTCTGAAGTGTGTCAGGGGCGTGTGGCCGCGTGCTTGTTGTCGACGACAGCAAGGTCATCCGGCAGTTGATCAGGGTCAATCTTGAGCTTGAGGGCTTCGAGGTCGTGACCGCGGCCGACGGTGTCGAGTGTCTGGATCTGGTGCATCAGGTCTGTCCGGATGTGATCACTCTTGATGTCGTCATGCCCCGGCTCGACGGTCTGCAGACCGCCACCCGGCTCCGTTCCGATCCCCGGACCAGCCGGCTGCCTGTCGCGATCATCAGCGCCGGTACGCAGTACGACGTGGACAGCGGCGTCGCCGCCCGGGTTGACGCCTTCCTGGCGAAGCCCTTCGAGCCGAGCGAGCTGGTGCGGCTCGTACGACAGTTGGCGAACAGGGAGGCCCCGCCGTCGACCGACGGCAGACACCGTGCCGGGAGGGCGGAGAGCGCCGCGGGCTGACCGCATGGCGAAACCGGGTCGCGAAAGGCCCCCCTCCCTCCCATACGCTTGTCCCGTGACCCCCGCCGATCTCTCCAGGACCGTGCTGCACGCCGTGCGCCGCGCGGTCGACGAGGACGTCCTGCGCGCGCCCGTGCCCGCGCGCGTGCGGGTGGAGAGGACCAGGCCCGGCGGGACCGGGGACTACGCCTGCGCCGTCGCACTGCAGTTGGCCGGGCCCGCCGCGCGTCCGGCCAGGGAAGTGGCCGAGATCCTGCGGGACCGGGTCGCCGCTGCGCCCGGGATCGGGCGGGTCGACGTCACCGGGCCCGGGTTCCTGAGCTTCACCCTCGACGCGTCGGCCGATGTCCGGGCGCGCGAGGCACTCGTACGTGAGGTGCTGGCGCGAGGGGCCCGGTACGGGTACGGGGACGCGCTCGCCGGGGACATCCTCCAGTTCAGCCACGCCCGCGAGGTCCGGGCGGCGGTCACCACCCACACGCTGCGCGCGATCGCGCGGACGCAGGGCGCGCTGGTGCGTACCGGTTGCGACGGGACGCCCGACCCGGACTGGGCGCGGCTGGGTGTCCACGTCGACGCACAGGGGAAGCCGCCGACTCCGCTCACCACCGTCCGGCCCGTTCCCGCCGGTGCCGGCGCGGGGGAACTGCTGCGGCGGCTCGGTCCCGACGCCACCCGATGGGGACTGCTGCGGCCGGCCGGGCACGACCACGCCCCGCTCGGTGCGGAGCTGCTCGTCCAGGGCGCCGGCAACCCGCTCTTCCTGGTCCGTTACGCCCACTCCCGGGTCTGCGCCCTCACCCGCGGCGCGGCCCTTCTCGGATTCACCGGGACGTACGACGAGGACGTCGACGCCCCCGCACTGCTGCGTACGCTGGCCGACTACCCCCAGGCTCTCGCCGCCGCCGCCCGTCACCGCGCGCCCGACCGGCTCGCCCGGCAGCTCGAAGAGGTTGCGCACGCCTTCTTCGACTTCCACGACGCCTGCCCGCCGCTGCCCAAGGGCGACGAGAAACCCTCGGCCGCCCACCGCTCCCGGCTGGCCGTTGCCGAAGCTGCCGGGACGGTGCTCGCAGGCGGCCTGTCCCTGCTCGGCGTCAGCGCACCCGAAGTCCTCTGAGAGACCTGAAAGAGCAGAGCACCATGAGCCGATCCGCACACCCCGCCGGTCCCCGTCACGCCGACGTCCTGACCGAGGGCCACTACGCGGCCCCGCCCGCCGACCTCAATGTCCTCGACGAGAAGGTCTGGGCCCGCACCGTCTCCCGCAACGACGACGGCGTCGTCGCCGTCGGCGGGATCGACGTGACCCGGCTGGCCGAGGAATTCGGGACGCCCGCCTACTTCCTCGACGAGAGCGACTTCCGCGCCCGCTGCCGCGCCTGGGCCGACGCCTTCGGGCGGGACGCCGATGTCTTCTACGCCGGAAAGGCGTTCCTGTCGCGGGCCGTCGTGCGCTGGATCCACGAGGAGGGGCTCAACCTCGACGTCTGTTCCGGGGGTGAACTGACCATCGCGCTCGACGCCGGGATGCCCGCCGAACGCATCGCCTTCCACGGCAACAACAAGACCGTCGCCGAGATCGAGCGCGCCATCGAGGCCGGGGTCGGGCGGATCGTGCTCGACTCGTTTCAGGAGATCGTCCGCGTCTCGCACGTCGCGCAGCGGCTCGGCAAGCGGCAGCGCGTACAGATCCGGGTGACCGTCGGCGTCGAGGCGCATACCCACGAGTTCATCGCCACCGCGCACGAGGACCAGAAGTTCGGCATCGCGCTGGCCGGGGGAGAGGCCGCCGAGGCGGTCCGCCGGGCGCTCACCCTCGACGGGCTCGAACTCATCGGCATCCACTCGCACATCGGCTCGCAGATCTTCGACATGGCCGGCTTCGAGGTCTCCGCCCGACGTGTGGTCCAGCTCCTCGCCGAGGTGCGCGACGAGCACGGCATCGAGCTGCCGGAGATCGACCTCGGCGGTGGTCTCGGCATCGCGTACACCTCCGACGACGACCCGCGCGAGCCGCACGAGATCGCCAAGGCGCTCGGCGACATCGTGACCCGCGAGTGCGAGGCGGCCGGGCTCGCCACCCCGCGGATCTCCGTCGAGCCGGGCCGCGCCATCGTCGGACCCACCGCGTTCACGCTGTACGAGGTCGGCACCGTCAAGCACCTCGAAGGGCTCCGTACCTACGTCAGTGTCGACGGCGGCATGTCGGACAACATCCGCACCGCGCTGTACGACGCCGAGTACTCCGTCGCGCTCGTCTCCCGCCGCTCCGACGCCGAGCCCCTGCTCGTCCGCGTCGTCGGCAAGCACTGCGAGAGCGGCGACATCGTGGTCAAGGACGCGTTCCTGCCGTCGGACCTCGCGCCCGGCGACCTGATCGCGGTGCCCGCCACCGGCGCCTACTGCCGCGCCATGGCGAGCAACTACAACCACGCGCTGCGCCCGCCCGTCGTCGCCGTGCGTGACGGAGAGGCGCGCGTGATCGTCCGGCGGGAGACGGAGGAAGATCTCCTGCGTCTCGATGTCGGCTGATGAAATATATGTCTCAGGATCCGGACGGGTGGCAGAAACGCCCGTCCGGTGAGTGAGACTGGTCCACACATGAGCATGTATGAGAAACGAGGTCGGATGATGCGTACGCGTCCGCTGAAGGTGGCGCTGCTGGGCTGTGGAGTGGTCGGCTCAGAGGTGGCGCGCATCATGACGACGCACGCCGACGATCTCGCCGCGCGCATCGGAGCGCCCGTGGAGCTCGCCGGCGTGGCCGTCCGCCGCCCTTCCAAGGTGCGCGAGGGCATCGACCCCGCACTCATCACCACCGATGCGACCGCCCTGGTCAAACGGGGCGACATCGACGTCGTCATCGAGGTCATCGGCGGCGTCGAGCCCGCCCGCACGCTCATCACCACCGCCTTCGAGCACGGCGCGAGCGTCGTCTCCGCCAACAAGGCGCTGCTCGCCGAGGACGGCGCCGCACTGCACGCCGCCGCCGAGCAGCACGGCCGGGACCTCTACTACGAGGCGGCCGTCGCCGGCGCCATTCCGCTCGTCCGGCCGCTGCGCGAGTCCCTCGCCGGCGACAAGGTCAACCGGGTGCTCGGCATCGTCAACGGAACGACCAACTTCATCCTCGACAAGATGGACACCAGCGGCGCCGGCTACTCCGAGGCGCTCGACGAGGCCACCGCCCTCGGGTACGCCGAGGCCGACCCGACCGCCGACGTCGAGGGCTTCGACGCCGCCGCCAAGGCCGCGATCCTTGCCGGGATCGCCTTCCACACCCGGGTGAGGATCGGTGAGGTGCACCGCGAGGGCATCACCGAGGTCACCGCCGCCGACATCGCCTCGGCCCGCCGCATGGGCTGCACCGTCAAGCTCCTCGCCATCTGCGAGCGGGCCGCCGACGGGCAGTCCGTCACCGCGCGCGTGCACCCCGCGATGATCCCGCTCAGCCACCCGCTGGCCTCCGTCCGCGAGGCGTACAACGCGGTCTTCGTCGAGGCGGAGGCCGCCGGGCAGCTGATGTTCTACGGCCCCGGCGCCGGTGGCTCGCCGACCGCCTCCGCGGTCCTCGGCGACCTGGTCGCGGTCTGCCGCAACAAGCTCGGCGAGGCCACCGGCCCCGGAGAGTCCGCGTACACGCGTCTGCCGGTCAGCCCCATGGGCGAGGTCGTCACGCGGTACCACATCAGCCTCGACGTGGCCGACAAGCCCGGCGTACTCGCCCAGGTCGCGGCGGTCTTCGCCGAACAGGGCGTATCCATCGATACGGTCCGCCAGCAGGGCCGAAATTCAGGCAGCGGCGACGAAGTCGCCATCGAGCACGGTGGCGGCGGGCGACGGGCGGGCGGAGGCGGCGAGGCATCCCTCGTCGTCGTCACCCACCGCGCGCCCGACGCCGCCCTCTCGGCGACAGTCGAGGCGCTGCGCAAGCTCGACACCGTGCGCGGTGTCGCCAGCATCATGCGTGTTGAAGGGGAGTAAGGACCCATGACCACCAAGGGCACCCACCAGTGGCGCGGCATCATCGAGGAGTACCGGGACCGCCTTCCGGTCACGAGCACGACGCCGGTCGTCACGCTTCGTGAGGGAGGTACGCCGCTCGTTCCCGCTCAGGTCCTCTCCGAGCGTACGGGCTGCGAGGTGCACCTCAAGGTGGAGGGCGCCAACCCCACCGGGTCCTTCAAGGACCGCGGGATGACGATGGCGATCACCCGGGCCAAGGAGGAGGGCGCGCAGGCCGTCATCTGCGCCTCCACCGGCAACACCTCCGCCTCCGCCGCCGCCTACGCGGTGCGGGCCGGCATGGTCTGCGCCGTCCTCGTGCCGCAGGGCAAGATCGCGCTCGGCAAGATGGGCCAGGCGCTCGTCCACGGCGCCAAGATCCTGCAGGTCGACGGCAACTTCGACGACTGCCTGACGCTGGCCCGTTCGCTCTCGGACAACTATCCGGTGGCTCTGGTCAATTCGGTCAACCCGGTCCGGATCGAGGGCCAGAAGACCGCGGCGTTCGAGATTGTCGACGCGCTCGGCGACGCCCCGGACATCCACGTCCTGCCGGTCGGCAACGCGGGCAACATCACCGCGTACTGGAAGGGTTACACGGAGTACGCGACGGACGCGATGTCCACGCACAAGCCACGCATGTGGGGCTTCCAGGCCTCCGGCTCCGCGCCCATCGTCCGCGGCGAGGTCGTCAAGGACCCGTCGACCATCGCCACCGCGATCCGGATCGGCAACCCGGCCTCCTGGCAGTACGCGCTGGCCGCGCGGGACGAGTCGGGCGGCTTCATCGACGAGGTCACGGACCGTCAGATCCTGGCCGCCTACCGGCTGTTGGCCTCCCAGGAGGGCGTCTTTGTCGAGCCCGCCTCGGCCGCTTCGGTCGCCGGTCTGCTCAAGGCCGCCGAAGAGGGCAAGGTCGACCCGGGCCAGAAGATCGTCTGCACGGTCACCGGCAACGGCCTGAAGGATCCCGACTGGGCCGTCGCAGGTGCCCCGCAGCCGGTCACCGTACCGGTCGACGCGGCCACCGCCGCGGAGAAGCTGGGCCTCGCCTGATCGGGGCAGCAGCAGCTCGACCGCCCCTTTCCGGGGCGGAGAGCGCATGGGAGGCGTGCGACACGCATCGTGCGCCTCCTGTGCGCCCTATGTCGCGACAGAACCTTCCTTCGATAAGCTGTACCCAACCTGCCACGCCGCACCTGCCGCGGTGCTGCCGTCGTGGCCATCGGGTTCTCCACAGGCTTACGAAAGATCCACCGCCACAATCCCCGCCGCAACACACCCCCGCTGCCTCACAAGGAGAGTCGTCGAAGCGATGGCCGGTCCCGCCTTCCGAGCCGCCGCCGTCCGGGTGCGCGTCCCCGCTACCAGCGCCAACCTGGGCCCGGGTTTTGACGCCCTCGGCCTGTCGCTGGGGCTCTACGACGACGTCGTCGTCCGCGTCGCCGACTCCGGGCTGCACATCGACATCGCCGGCGAGGGTGCCGACACCCTGCCCCGCGACGAGAGTCACCTCCTCGTGCGCTCACTGCGCACCGCCTTCGACCTGCTCGGCGGACAGCCCCGCGGCCTGGAGATCGTCTGCGCCAACCGCATCCCGCACGGGCGCGGCCTCGGCTCCTCCTCCGCCGCCATCTGCGCCGGCATCGTCGCGGCCCGCGCCGTGACCATCGGCGGCGACGCCCGGCTCGACGACGCGGCCCTGCTGGAACTCGCCACCGAGATCGAGGGCCACCCCGACAACGTCGCCGCATGCCTGCTGGGCGGCTTCACGCTGGCCTGGATGGACGGCGGATCCGCCCGGGCGATCAGGATGGATCCCGCTGATTCCATCGTTCCGGTGGTTTTCGTCCCTGGCAAGCCGGTGCTCACCGAGACCGCCCGCGGACTGCTGCCGCGCACCGTCCCGCACGTCGACGCCGCGTTCAACGCAGGCCGTGCGGCGCTCCTCGTCGAGGCCATGACCCGGCGCCCGGAGCTGCTGCTCGCCGCGACCGAGGACCGACTGCACCAGGAATACCGGGCCCCGGCGATGCCGGAGAGCGTGGAACTTGTCAACCGACTGCGCGCCGACGGCGTCCCTGCAGTCATCTCCGGCGCCGGGCCGACCGTGCTCGCGCTGGCCGAGGACGGTGCGGCCGACAAGGTCGCACGGCTGGCGGGCGAGGGATGGGCGGCCAACCGGCTCACTCTCGACGCCCCGGGCGCGAGTGTGCTGCCGCTCGCCCCGTAGCGAGAAGTGATTGCCGGTGAGTGAGAGGGGGAATGTTTGTTGGAGCCGGTAGTGTTAACCTCAAGTCTGCAACCGACGTCTATGTGGCGCGTTGCTTCGTGTCCCTTTCCGGGGCCACCATTTCTTCCGAGAGCCTCCCCAACTGCCTGAGCAGCCTGCCTGAGCAGTTTCGAGCACGCTCCGGAACCGGCACGACACCCCTCGCTTGTCCAGGAGTGGGCCGAGCAGGGGGATGCTCGCGCCGGACCCTTGCACATTCATCTCTCCGCCGTACCCGGCGGTCCACCGCCCCGGCACGGTCCGCAAGATCAAAAGACCGCAGCCGGACAGCACAACCGGTCGCCGAGCCAGAAGGCCGACGTCCGCTCCAGGGAAGGACCCTTCGTGAGCGACACCACCGATCTGATGGGCGTGACTGCCGACAAGACTGTCGACAGCGCCGCGCCCGCCGAAGGTGCTGCCACTGGCACCACCGCACGGCGCCGCCGCTCCGGCACCGGCCTCGATGGCATGGTCCTGGCCGAGCTGCAGCAGGTCGCGTCCGGCCTCGGCATCAAGGGCACTGCGCGGATGCGCAAGGGCCAGCTGATCGAGGTCATCAAGGAGGCGCAGGCCGGCAGTGCTGCGCCCAAGGCCGCTGCCGCGCCCGCCGAGACCAAGCCCAAGCGGCGCGCCACCTCCAAGTCGCGCACCGGGGACGAGTCCGCCGCCGCGCCCGCCGAGAAGGCCACGGCTCAGCAGCAGATCGACATCCCCGGCCAGCCGGCCAGTGACGACCAGCCCGCGGGCGAGCGTCGTCGGCGCCGTGCGACCGCGCAGGCGGGCAGCCCGGAAACCAAGGCGGAGCCCAAGGCCGAGGCCAAGGTGGAGACGCCGGCCGAGCCGAAGAGCGAGGACCGCTCCGAGGCGAAGGCCGAAGCCGCCGTGGACACCGCCGAGGGCCGCCGTGGCGACCGCGGTCAGCGCGGTGAGCGTGGCGACCGCGGTGAGCGCGGCGACCGCCGTGACCGTCAGCGCGACCGCCGTGGCAGGGGCGACGAGCAGGGCGGTGGCCAGGGTCAGCAGGGCGGCCAGCGCCAGCAGCGCCAGGGCCAGGGGCAGAGCCAGCAGGGTGGCGGCGGCCCGCAGGACGACGGTTACGACGACGAGGCAGGTGGCCGTCGCGGCCGCCGTGGCCGCTACCGCGACCGCCGTGGCCGTCGGGGCCGCGACGACTTCGCGAGCGACGCACCGCCGGTCACCGACGACGACGTCCTGATCCCCGTCGCGGGCATCCTGGACATCCTCGACAACTACGCGTTCATCCGGACATCCGGCTACCTGCCGGGCCCGAACGACGTGTACGTCTCGCTCGCCCAGGTCCGCAAGAACGGCCTGCGCAAGGGTGACCACGTCACCGGCGCGGTGCGCCAGCCCAAGGACGGCGAGCGCCGCGAGAAGTTCAACGCGCTCGTCCGCCTCGACTCCGTCAACGGAATGGCGCCCGAATCCGGCCGCGGCCGCCCGGAGTTCCAGAAGCTGACCCCGCTCTACCCGCAGGACCGGCTCCGTCTGGAGACCGACTCCAACGTCCTGACGACGCGGATCATCGACCTGGTCGCTCCCATCGGCAAGGGCCAGCGAGGCCTGATCGTGGCCCCGCCGAAGACCGGCAAGACCATGATCCTGCAGGCGATCGCCAACGCGATCACCGTCAACAGCCCCGAGTGCCACCTGATGGTCGTCCTGGTCGACGAGCGTCCGGAAGAGGTCACCGACATGCAGCGGTCGGTGAAGGGCGAGGTCATCTCCTCGACCTTCGACCGTCCCGCCGAGGACCACACCACCGTCGCCGAGCTGGCCATCGAGCGCGCCAAGCGTCTCGTCGAGCTGGGTCACGACGTGGTCGTCCTGCTGGACTCGATCACCCGCCTCGGCCGCGCGTACAACCTCGCGGCCCCGGCATCCGGCCGCATCCTGTCCGGTGGTGTCGACTCGACCGCGCTGTACCCGCCGAAGCGCTTCTTCGGTGCCGCGCGCAACATCGAGGACGGCGGCTCGCTGACCATCCTGGCCACCGCGCTCGTCGAGACCGGCTCGCGCATGGACGAGGTGATCTTCGAGGAGTTCAAGGGCACCGGCAACATGGAGCTCAAGCTCGACCGGAAGCTCTCGGACAAGCGCATCTTCCCGGCGGTGGACGTCGACGCGTCCAGCACCCGTAAGGAAGAAATCCTGCTCGGCAGCGACGAGTTGGCGATTGTCTGGAAGCTGCGCCGGGTGCTCCACGCGCTCGACCAGCAGCAGGCGATCGAGCTGCTCCTGGACCGGATGAAGAAGACCCAGTCCAACGCGGAGTTCCTGCTCCAGATCCAGAAGACGACGCCCGCCCCGGGCAACGGCAACGACTGACCTCGTACCGTCCCGGCAGTCCTGGACCGCCGGTCGTCAAAAGGGCCGACCCCGCCACTTCGGTGACGGGGTCGGCCCTTTTTCCCGGTGTTTCGCTCGAACCGCCCGATCCGAGACCTTCGCCACACGGCGACCGTTCCGCCCCCGCGCCCGAATTGGCTGTAGCTGGCAAGAAACCGCAGGTGGGCGCGGGGTCACTGACTGTTCACCGGCGCTGCGTGCGGGTTCCGTCCACATGGGCATCACAGGTCGCTGTGCAACCCTTCTCCGAGTCACGTCGTCCTATGAAGTAGCGACAAAGCGACACAACCAGTGCCCGAACACCACAGCAAGGGGTAGCCGGGAGCAAGCGAGGATCGAGGGAGACGGATGACCGGGCAGAGCGGGAGAAGCACCCGGATACGCGGCACCGGCAAGCGCCGGAGGAAGCCGTCCCGCCGCCGCAGGGCCACGGTCATGGCCGCCTGGACCGCGGCCGGTGTGGTCGTCGTCGGCGGTGCGGGGCTGGGATACGCGTACCTGAAGCTCAACGGCAATCTCAAGGCCGTCGACATCAACGCCGCGCTCGGCAAGAACCGCCCCGCCGACGCCGACAACGGCTCGCAGGACATCCTCGTCCTCGGCTCCGACTCCCGCTCCGGCGCGAACTCCGCGTACGGCGTGGACGAAGGCACCGCCCGCTCGGACACCGCGATGGTCGTGCACGTCAACAAGGGTCACAAGACGGCAAGTGTCGTCTCCATCCCGCGCGACACCCTCGTCACCCGCCCCGACTGCACGAGCGACACCACCGGTGAGACGGTCGCGGGCCAGCAGCGCGCGATGTTCAACACGGCGTACGAGGTCGGCGGACCGGCCTGCGCGGTCAAGACCGTCGAGTCGATGTCCGGCATCCGCATGGACCACTACGTCGAGGTCGACTTCACCGGTTTCAAGAAGCTCATCGACCAGCTCGGCGGCGTCAAGATCACCACCACCCAGGCGATCGACGACTCCAAGAGCCATCTGCATCTGCAGCCCGGCACCCACACCCTCGACGGGGAGCAGTCGCTCGGCCTGGTCCGCACCCGCAAGAGCATCGGCGACGGCAGTGACCTCGGCCGCATCCAGCTCCAGCAGGCGTTCATCAAGGCGCTGATGGAACAGGTGAAGAGTGTCGGGGTGTTCTCGAACCCGAAGACCCTGTTCGACCTCGCGGACACGGCGACGAAGGCCGTCACCACCGACTCCGACCTGGGTTCGGTCCAGAAGCTCACCGGCTTCGCCACCGGTCTCAAGGGGCTCGGCGCGAAGAACGTCACCATGGTGACGATGCCCGTGCAGTACGACCCGGCCGACCCGAACCGCGTCGTTCCGCTGGAGGAGTCCGCGCAGCAGGTGTGGACCGCCCTCAAGCACGACAAGCCGATCCCGGCCTCCGCCACCGAGAAGTCGGCGGGCGACAAGGGCGTGGCCGGCAAGGTCGTCCAGTAGACCTCCGTCACATCAGTAACAGGACAGACACGATGTGTTCCCGACCGGTCGGGAATAGTTGCGGCCCGCCCCCGGTTTTGGGAGATACGGCCGGTCCTGGCAGACTGGTACGTCGGCCCCGGTTCACGGATGCGCAAATCCGCGCGTGCGACCCGGCGCCCTCCCGAACCTAGGAGACACCCTTGAAGCGCGACATTCACCCCGAGTACGTCGAGACGCAGGTCAGCTGCACCTGTGGCGCGTCGTTCACCACCCGGAGCACCATCGGCGGCGGCAACATCCGCGCCGACGTCTGCTCCGAGTGCCACCCGTTCTACACGGGCAAGCAGAAGATCCTCGACACCGGTGGCCGTGTGGCCCGCTTCGAGGCCCGCTTCGGCAAGGCTGCAGGCTCCGCCAGCAAGTAGCGAGCTCTTGCGCCGGTCCTTGGCGCCCTCTTCCCGGGGGCGCCGAGGCCGGCGTTTTTTTCCGGCCGGGTGTACGGGATCCTCCGTACCCCGCCCGGACAGCACGACGCCGTTCAGCAGGCGTATCGAGTAACTTCCCCAAGCTCTTAATGAGCAGGGGATACCCCACCCCCAGGAGCCCCCGATGTTCGAGGCGGTCGAGGAACTGATCGGCGAACAGGCCGATCTTGAGAAGAAGCTCGCGGATCCCGCGGTCCACGCCGACCAGGCCAACGCGCGCAAGCTCAACAAGCGCTACGCCGAGCTGACCCCGATCGTCGGTGCGTACCGCTCCTGGAAGCAGACCGGTGACGACATCGGAACCGCCCGCGAGCTCGCCGCGGACGACCCCGAATTCGCCGCCGAGGTCAAGGATCTGGAGAAGCAGCGCGAGGAGCTCACCGAGAAGCTCCGCCTCCTCCTGGTCCCGCGCGACCCCAGTGACGACAAGGACGTACTCCTGGAGATCAAGGCGGGCGCGGGCGGCGACGAGTCGGCCCTCTTCGCCGGCGATCTGCTGCGCATGTATCTGCGGTACGCCGAGCGCATCGGCTGGAAGACCGAGATCATCGACTCCACCGAGTCCGAGCTCGGCGGCTACAAGGATGTCCAGGTCGCGGTGAAGACCAAGGGCGGCAACGGCGCCACCGAGCCCGGCCAGGGCGTGTGGGCCCGGCTGAAGTACGAGGGCGGGGTGCACCGCGTGCAGCGCGTGCCGTCCACCGAGTCGCAGGGACGTATCCACACCTCCGCCGCCGGTGTGCTCGTCACGCCCGAGGCGGAGGAGGTCGACGTCGAGATCCACGCCAACGATCTCCGTATCGACGTCTACCGGTCCTCGGGCCCCGGCGGCCAGTCCGTCAACACCACGGACTCCGCCGTCCGCATCACGCACCTGCCGACCGGTGTCGTCGCCTCCTGCCAGAACGAGAAGAGCCAGCTCCAGAACAAGGAGCAGGCGATGCGTATCCTGCGTTCGCGACTGCTTGCCGCGGCCCAGGAAGCGGCCGAGCAGGAAGCCTCGGACGTCCGGCGCAGTCAGGTGCGCACCGTCGACCGTTCCGAGAAGATCCGTACGTACAACTTCCCGGAAAACCGGATCTCGGACCACCGCGTCGGCTTCAAGGCGTACAACTTGGACCAGGTGCTCGACGGGGAGCTGGACGCCGTGATCCAGGCCTGTGTCGACGCCGACTCCGCCGCCAAGCTTGCCGCCGCATAAGAACGCCCGCCCCGCCCGTGAACCCGTACGGAGAACCGCGATGAACCTGCTGCTCGCCGAGGTGGCCCAGGCCACCCAGCGGCTGGCCGACGCCGGTGTACCCTCGCCGCGATTCGACGCGGAGGAACTCGCCGCGTTCGTGCACGGCGTCAAGCGGGGCGAGCTGCACCTGGTGCCGGACGAGGACTTCGACGCCCGGTACTGGGAGACCATCGCCCGCCGCGAGGCCCGCGAACCGCTCCAGCACATCACCGGCCGCGCCTTCTTCCGCTACCTGGAGCTCCAGGTCGGCCCCGGAGTCTTCGTGCCCCGCCCGGAGACCGAGTCGGTCGTCGGCTGGGCGATAGACGCCGTCCGGGCGATGGACGTCGTCGAGCCGCTGATCGTCGACCTGTGCACGGGATCGGGCGCCATCGCCCTCGCCATGGCCCAGGAGGTGCCGCGCTCGCGCGTGCACGCCGTGGAGCTCTCCGAGGACGCCCTCAGATGGACGCGGAAGAACGCCGAGGGGTCTCGGGTCACCGTGCACCGCGGAGACGCTCTGACGGCCCTTCCCGAGCTCGACGGCCAGGTCGACCTGGTCATCTCCAACCCGCCGTACATCCCGCTCACCGAGTGGGAGTACGTGGCACCCGAGGCCCGTGACCACGATCCGGAGATGGCGCTCTTCTCCGGCGAGGACGGTCTCGACACCATCCGCGGCCTCGAACGCACCGCGCACCGCCTGCTGCGCCCCGGTGGCCTCGTCGTCATCGAGCACGCCGACACCCAGGGCGGCCAGGTGCCGTGGATCTTCACCGAGGAGCGGGGCTGGGCCGACGCGGCCGACCACCCCGATCTGAACCGACGGCCCCGGTTCGCGACGGCCCGCAAGGCCATGCCGTGACCGGCGCCCCGTACCCGCACGACCCGTACCCGCCATACCCGTACATGCTTGAGGAGGCCGGCTGATGGCACGGCGATACGACTGCAACGACGCGACCGACCGTACGACGGGTCTGCGTGAAGCCGCGTCCGCCGTCCGCCGCGGAGAACTGGTCGTGCTGCCCACCGACACCGTGTACGGGATCGGTGCCGACGCGTTCAGTTCCGAGGGCGTCGCCGACCTGCTCGACGCCAAGGGCCGCGGCCGCAACATGCCGACCCCTGTCCTGATCGGCTCCCCGAACACCCTGCACGGCCTCGTCACGGACTTCTCCGAGCAGGCCTGGGAGCTCGTCGACGCCTTCTGGCCGGGAGCCCTCACGCTCGTCGCCAAGCACCAGCCCTCGCTCCAGTGGGACCTCGGCGACACCCGCGGCACCGTCGCCATCCGGATGCCGCTGCACCCGGTCGCCATCGAACTGCTCACCGAGGTCGGCCCGATGGCCGTCTCCAGCGCCAACCTCACCGGACACCCGGCTCCCGAGGACTGCGACGCCGCCCAGGAGATGCTCGGCGACTCCGTCTCCGTCTACCTCGACGGCGGCCCGACGCCCGGCATCGTGCCGTCCTCGATCGTCGACGTCACCGGCAAGGTCCCGGTCCTGCTGCGGGCCGGAGCCCTCTCCGTCGAGGAACTCCGCAAGGTGGTACCCGACCTCGAGGTGGCCAATTGACCGCCCCTGAGGGGCGTGGCATAGCGGGGCGGACCGACACCTTCCGCATCCTCCACGTCAGCACCGGCAACGTCTGCCGCTCGCCGATCACCGAGCGGCTGACCCGCCATGCCCTGGTGGACCGGCTCGGCGACCCGCTCAGCGGCGGCCTGATCGTGGAGAGCGCGGGCACCTGGGGGCACGAAGGCGCCCCGATGGAAGCCAACGCCGAGATCGTCCTCGCCGACTTCGGCGCCGATGCCACCGGCTTCGTCGGCCGCGAACTCCTCGACGAGCACGTGATCCGCGCCGACCTCGTCCTGACCGCCACCCGGGACCACCGCGCCCAGGTGATCTCGATGGGTCACTCGGCCGGCCTGAGGACGTTCACGCTCAAGGAATTCACCCGGCTGGTCCGGGCCATAGACCCCGCGACGCTGCCCGACCCGCGCGACGAGGGCGTCGTCGAACGCGCCCGTGCGCTGGTCCGTGCGGCCGCCGCGCTGCGCGGCTGGCTGCTGGCCCCCACTGCCGAGGCGGACGAGGTCTACGACCCGTACGGCGCCCCGATCACGTTCTTCCGTTCCATCGGCGACGAGATCAACCAGGCGCTCGACCCGGTGGTCACCGCACTGACGGGCGTACCGGCCCCGCACTGACGCGCCCGGGCAGCGGGCGGGCGCACGCGTAGCGGCCTACATTGGATCCGACGCCAACGCATCCCCCTTTCCAGGCCCGGAGCCGTCAGATGTCGGTCACCACTCCCGCCGCCCCCTCCTCCGCCCCCGTCACAGCCCTGCCGCAGGACTTCGGCGCCCTGCTCCGGGGAGACCCGGAAATCGCCGACGTGCTGCTGGGGGAGCTGCACCGGCAGTCGAGCACGCTGCAGCTGATCGCCGCCGAGAACTTCACCTCGCCCGCGGTACTCGCCGCCCTCGGCTCACCGCTCGCCAACAAGTACGCCGAGGGCTACCCCGGCGCCCGCCATCACGGCGGCTGCGAGCTGGCCGACGCCGCCGAACTCATCGCCGTCCAGCGGGCCACCGCGCTCTTCGGCGCCGAGCACGCGAACGTTCAGTCGCACTCCGGCTCCTCGGCCGTCCTGGCGGCGTACGCGGCCCTGCTGCGCCCCGGCGACACGGTGCTCGCGATGGGACTCCCGTACGGCGGACATCTCACCCATGGCTCGCCCGCCAACTTCTCCGGCCGGTGGTTCGAGTTCGTCGGGTACGGGGTCGACTCGGAGAGCGGCCTGATCGACTACGAGCAGGTGCGCACCCTGGCCCGGGCACACCGGCCCAAGGCGATCGTCGTCGGCTCGATCTCGTACCCCCGCCATCCCGACTACGAGACGTTCCGCGAGATCGCCGACGAGGTCGGCGCGTATCTGATCGCCGACGCCGCGCACCCGATGGGGCTGATCGCCGGGGGAGCGGCGCCCAGTCCCGTCCCGTACGCCGACGTGGTGTGCGCCACCACGCACAAGGTGCTGCGCGGTCCGCGCGGCGGCATGATCCTGTGCGGGTCGGAACTGGCCGAGCGGATCGACCGGGCGGTCTTCCCGTTCACCCAGGGCGGCGCGCAGATGCACACGATCGCGGCGAAGGCGGTCGCGTTCGGCGAGGCGGCAACACCGGCGTTCACCACGTACGCCCATCAGGTGGTGGCACACGCCCGGGTCCTGGCGGCCGGTCTGGAGGCCGAGGGGTTCGAGGTGACCACCGGCGGCACGGACACCCACCTGATCGTCGCGGACCCGGCGCCACTGGGCGTCGACGGCCGCACCGCCCGCGAACGCCTCGCGGCGGCGGGCGTGGTGCTGGACACCTGCGCGCTGCCTTACGGGGACGCCCGGGGCATCAGGCTCGGCACTGCCGCGGTCACCACCCAGGGCATGAACGTCACCGACATGGCACGGCTCGCGGTGCTCTTCGGGGCTGCGGTACGTGAGGAAGGCGACGTCCGCGCCGAGGTGAGGGAACTGGCCGGGAAATATCCTCCCTATCCGGGTTAGACGTGGTGCATGCAACCATCACCCGTACCTCCGTGTCCTCAACCATGAGGCCGACGTAGTTAAGGTGTGGGCTGAGATAGCCGGCGATATCTGTGGGGCAGCCCGTGCGTGATTACCTGCTGACACTCTGTGTCACGGCCGCGGTGACCTATCTGCTCACCGGCCCGGTGCGGAAGTTCGCCATCGCGGTCGGGGCGATGCCCGCGATCCGTGCGCGTGACGTGCACCGAGAACCGACACCGAGGCTCGGTGGCATCGCCATGTTCGGCGGGCTGTGCGCCGGACTGATCGTCGCGGCCCATCTGTACAACCTCGACGCTGTGTTCCAGCAGTCCAGCGAACCGCGGGCGCTGCTCTCCGGCGCCGCGCTGATCTGGCTGATCGGCGTCCTCGACGACAAGTTCGAGATCGATGCGCTGATCAAGCTCGGCGGGCAGATGATCGCCGCCGCGGTCATGGTCATCCAGGGGCTGACGATCCTGTGGCTGCCGATCCCCGGCATCGGCACGGTCGCGCTCACTCAGTGGCAGGGCACGCTGCTCACCGTCGCGCTGGTGGTCATCACGATCAACGCGGTCAACTTCGTCGACGGCCTGGACGGTCTGGCGGCCGGCATGGTGTGCATCGCCTCGGCCGCGTTCTTCCTCTACACGTACCGGCTCTGGTACGGGCACATGATCGAGGCGGCCGCCCCCGCGACGCTCTTCACAGCGATCCTGATGGGCATGTGCCTCGGCTTCCTGCCGCACAACATGCATCCCGCCCGGATCTTCATGGGTGACTCAGGCTCGATGCTGATCGGTCTCGTGCTGGCCGCCGGCGCGATTTCTGTCACGGGGCAGGTCGACCCGGACGCGATGAAGCTCTTCGCGGGCAGCGAGCGGGAGGCCACGCACGCGATGCTGCCGGTCTTCATTCCGCTGCTGCTGCCGCTGACGATCATCGCGATCCCGGCCGCGGACCTGGTGCTGGCGATCGTCCGGCGCACCTGGAAGGGCCAGTCGCCGTTCGCCGCGGACCGCGGCCATCTGCACCACCGGCTGCTGGAGATCGGTCATTCGCACAGCAGGGCCGTGCTGATCATGTACTTCTGGTCGGCCCTGATCGCCTTCGGTGCGGTCGGCTACTCCGTGCACTCGGCGTCGCTGTGGATCGTGCTGGTGGTCATGGGGCTGAGCGCGGTGGGTCTGGTCCTGCTGCTGATGCCCCGCTTCACGCCGCGCGCCCCGCGCTGGGCGGAGCGCTTCGTGCCGCCCCGCTACCGCCGCTGGGACCAGCGGGGCAAGAGCTCCGGAGCCGCGCCCTCAGTCGCGCACGAGGCGCAACAAGAGCCCCGGGAACCGCAGATGGGGCAGGAGGGGCACGAGCCGCAGGAGCCGGTACGCGTCGTCATCGGTGTCTCCGGCGTCAACGGAGCGACCGCGATCGGACCCCGTTCGCGTTCTTCGGAAAGTCGTAAGGCTGATTCCGCCCGCTGACAATTCGGGTATCAGGGGGCAATACCAGACAGGGTGTCGAGTTGCCTTGCTCACACGCGCGGAGTAACTCTCATGTGTGACGGCAAGCACACTTTCTTAGTAAAGACCTCATCAAATAGTTTGTGATACCGTTCACTAGGCCCGGTGACGCAGCCGACGGACCCCAGTGAGGCGGTCCACTGGCCCGAGGTATCGACTCGGACCGGGCCTACGCTCGTCCATGACGACACACTGCCCACCCCCTGCAAGCGGAGCTGCCGCCATGCCGTCCAACGACGTCCGGACTCTCCTCCAGACCGCCGTCCCCACCGCTGTCGCCGGTGCTGTTGCCGCCGCGATCAGTGGTGGCGTGGCCGGCGGCAAGGGAGCCCTGGGCGCGGTCGTCGCGACGATCGTGGTGATTCTCTTCATGGGGATCGGGCTCGCTGTCCTGCAGCGGACCGCCAAGTCCTTCCCTCAGCTGTTCCAGGCGATGGGGCTGATGCTCTACACGGCACAGCTCCTGCTGCTGTTCATCTTCGTCGCGGCCTTCAAGAACACCACGATGTTCAACCCGAAGGCCTTTGCGATCACGTTGGTCGCGACCACGCTCGTGTGGATCGCCGCACAGGCGCGCGCGCACATGAAGGCCAAGATCCTTTACGTCGAACCCGAGTCCGACAAGGGTGAAAAGCCCAAGAACACGGGGTCCAAGTCGTGAAGGGTAGGGGCGGGATAAGCGCGGGTTCACAACCCTGCTATCGTCCGGTTCCAACTGCGGCACTGCGGGCGCGGGCATGTGAGCTGACGCCTGCTCGATCGCGAGGCTCAATGCCTGACTGCCGCCCACACATCCGATACACCAGTCCAGTGCCGAACCGCGGCTGCGCGCCGCGCCGACACAACGAGGTTGCCGTACCTATGCGCCACGCTGAAGGAGCCCGCGGTGAGTGCTGACCCGACACAGGTGCTCGCCTTCGAGACCGATTGCCACATCTTCGCCGACAACGGTTGTGGTTTCCCGGCACCCGGCTTGCACTCGTTCCTGTTCGAGCCCCTGTGGGGCAACGGGGACAGCAACTTGTACTTCAACAAGACGATGCTGCTGGCGCTGCTCGGCTCGATCATCATCGTCGGCTTCTTCTGGGCGGCTTTCGCCAAGCCGAAGATCGTTCCGGGCAAGCTGCAGATGGTGGCCGAGGCCGGCTACGACTTCGTACGCCGAGGTGTCGTCTACGAGACGATCGGCAAGCGCGAGGGCGAGAAGTACGTCCCGCTTGTGGTCTCCCTGTTCTTCTTCGTCTGGATGATGAACCTCTGGTCCATCATCCCGGTCGCCCAGTTCCCCGTGACGGCGATCATCGCGTACCCGGCCGCGCTCGCCGCGATCGTGTACGTCCTGTGGGTCAGCCTGACCTTCAAGAAGCACGGTTTCGTCGGAGCCTTCAAGAACTTCACCGGCTACGACAAGTCCCTCGGCGCGGTTCTGCCGCTCTCGATGACCATCGAGCTCTTCTCGAACCTGCTCGTCAGGCCGTTCACGCACGCCGTCCGGCTCTTTGCCAACATGTTCGCGGGCCACACCCTGCTGCTGCTCTTCACGATCGCCAGCTGGTACATGCTCAACGGCATCGGCATCGCCTACTCGGGTGTCTCGTTCGTGATGGTCATCGTGATGACCGCCTTCGAGCTCTTCATCCAGGCTGTCCAGGCCTATGTGTTCGTCCTGCTGACCTGCAGCTACATCCAGGGCGCTCTCGCCAAGGGCCACTGAGCACCCCACCTCCTGAAGCACCCGGTGGCCAACCCCCACCGGACCAAGAAAGAGAAGGAAGAACCGGCATGTCTGCTCTCCAGACCCTCGCCGCCACCAGCGTCGAAATCAAGGGCAACCTCGGCTCCATCGGTTACGGCCTCGCCGCGATCGGCCCCGGCGTCGGCGTCGGCATCATCTTCGGTAACGGCACCCAGGCGCTCGCCCGTCAGCCCGAGGCTGCCGGCCTGATCCGCGCCAACCAGATCCTCGGCTTCGCCTTCTGTGAGGCGCTCGCCCTGATCGGTCTGGTCATGCCGTTCGTCTACCCGACCTCCTGACTGGTCGCGAACAGACCATTCGACGGAAGGCACTGACGTGAACCCTCTGGTTCAGCTCGCGGCGGAGAAGCCGGAAAACCCGCTCATCCCGCCGATCCCTGAGCTCGTCATTGGCTTCATCGCCTTTGTCATCGTCTTCGGCTTCCTCGCCAAGAAGCTCCTCCCGAACATCAACAAGGTTCTGGAAGAGCGTCGCGAGGCCATCGAAGGCGGTATCGAGAAGGCCGATGCGGCCCAGACCGAGGCCCAGAGCGTGCTTGAGCAGTACAAGGCTCAGCTCGCCGAGGCCCGCCACGAAGCCGCGCGCCTGCGCCAGGAGGCACAGGAGCAGGGCGCCGTGATCCTGCAGGAGATGCGGGCGGAAGGCCAGCGGCAGCGCGAGGAGATCATCGCTGCCGGCCACGCCCAGATCGAGGCCGACCGCAAGGCCGCGGCTTCCGCGCTGCGCCAGGACGTGGGCAAGCTCGCCACCGACCTGGCCGGCAAGCTCGTCGGCGAGTCCCTCGAGGACCACGCCCGGCAGAGCGGCACCGTCGACCGTTTCCTCGACGAGCTCGAGGCGAAGGCCGAGGCTGTCCGATGAACGGCGCGAGCCGCGAGGCACTGGCTGCCGCACGTGAGCGTCTCGACGCGCTGACCGACCACACGTCGGTCGACGCGGCGAAGCTCGCCGAGGAGCTGGCCGCCGTAACGGCGCTGCTCCAGCGCGAGGTCTCGCTGCGACGGGTCCTGACCGACCCGTCGCAGGCCGGCGAGGCCAAGGCCGAGCTGGCCGGACGACTGCTGCGCGGTCAGGTGGGCGGCGAGACCGTCGACCTGATCTCCGGCATGGTCCGCTCGCGCTGGTCGCAGTCGCGTGACCTGGTTGACTCGGTCGAGGAACTGGCGAACACCGCAGATCTCACCGCCGCCCAGCGCAGCGGGGATCTCGACGACGTCGAGGACGAGCTCTTCCGGTTCGGCCGGATCGTGGCTTCCGACAAGGAGCTGCGCGCCGCGCTCACCAACCGGTCCGCGTCCACCGCCGCCAAGGGCGAGCTGCTGCGCAGCCTGCTCGGCGGCAAGGCGCGGCCCACCACCGAGCGCCTCGTCGTGCGGCTTGTGACCCAGCCCCGGGGACGTAGCCTGGAAGCGGGACTCGACTCCCTCTCCAAGCTTGCCGCGGAGCGCCGGGACCGCCTGGTCGCCGTGGTCACGTCGGCAGCGCCCTTGAGCGATCAGCAGAAGCAACGCCTCGGCGCCGCACTGACGAAGATCTACGGCCGGCCGATGCACCTGAATCTCGACGTGGACCCGACGGTCCTCGGCGGGATCGCGGTACGGGTCGGTGACGAGGTCATCAACGGCACCATCGCGGAGCGCCTCGACGAGGCGACCCGTCGCATGGCCGGCTGACAAGCGCAGCAACAGAACAAGCAAGACCAGCGGCCCGGTTGGGCCGTGCAGAAATTGCAGAAGATTCCTGGGGGTCGGCCCCCAGACCCCCTTAAGAAACTTCGGGCCCAACAAGGAGAGCAGGGAACCCAGATGGCGGAGCTCACGATCCGGCCGGAGGAGATCCGGGACGCGCTGGAGAACTTTGTCCAGTCGTACAAGCCGGACGCGGCCTCGCGCGAGGAGGTCGGTACGGTCAGCGTTGCCGGCGACGGCATCGCGAAGGTCGAGGGTCTTCCCTCGGCCATGGCGAACGAGCTGCTGAAGTTCGAGGACGGAACCCTCGGTCTCGCCCTCAACCTCGAGGAGCGCGAGATCGGTGCGATCGTTCTCGGCGAGTTCAGCGGAATCGAGGAGGGCCAGCCGGTGCAGCGCACCGGTGAGGTGCTCTCCGTCGGCGTCGGCGAGGGTTACCTCGGTCGCGTCGTCGACCCGCTCGGCAACCCGATCGACGGTCTCGGCGAGATCGCGACCGACAGCCGCCGCGCCCTCGAGCTGCAGGCCCCTGGCGTCATGGTCCGTAAGTCGGTGCACGAGCCGATGCAGACCGGCTACAAGGCCGTCGACGCCATGGTGCCGATCGGCCGCGGCCAGCGTCAGCTGATCATTGGTGACCGTCAGACCGGTAAGACCGCTCTGGCCGTCGACACGATCATCAACCAGCGCGACAACTGGCGCTCGGGCGACGTGAACAAGCAGGTGCGCTGCATCTACGTCGCCATCGGTCAGAAGGGCTCCACCATCGCCTCCGTGCGGGGTGCCCTGGAAGAGGCCGGCGCGCTCGAGTACACGACCATCGTCGCCGCCCCGGCGTCCGACCCGGCCGGCTTCAAGTACCTTGCGCCGTACACCGGTTCGGCCATCGGCCAGCACTGGATGTACCAGGGCAAGCACGTCCTGATCATCTTCGACGACCTCTCGAAGCAGGCCGACGCCTACCGCGCCGTGTCGCTGCTGCTGCGCCGTCCGCCGGGCCGTGAGGCCTACCCGGGCGACGTCTTCTACCTCCACTCGCGTCTGCTGGAGCGCTGCGCGAAGCTCTCCGACGAGATGGGCGCCGGTTCGATGACGGGCCTCCCGATCGTCGAGACCAAGGCGAACGACGTGTCGGCGTTCATCCCGACCAACGTCATCTCCATCACCGACGGCCAGTGCTTCCTGGAGTCCGATCTGTTCAACGCCGGTCAGCGTCCGGCCCTGAACGTCGGTATCTCGGTCTCCCGTGTCGGTGGCTCCGCCCAGCACAAGGCGATGCGCCAGGTCTCCGGCCGTCTCCGTGTCGACCTCGCCCAGTACCGCGAGCTGGAGGCGTTCGCCGCCTTCGGTTCCGACCTGGACGCGGCCTCGAAGGCGTCGCTGGAGCGCGGCAAGCGCATGGTCGAGCTGCTGAAGCAGCCGCAGTACAACCCGTACCCGGTCGAGGAGCAGGTCGTCTCCATCTGGGCCGGCACCACCGGCAAGATGGACGACGTCCCGGTCGAGGACATCCGTCGCTTCGAGAGCGAGCTGCTGGAGTACCTGCGCCGCGAGCGCAAGGACCTCCTGACCAGCATCGCCGAGGGCGCCAAGATGTCCGACGACACGCTGCAGTCGGTCGCCGACGCGGTGGCCGCCTTCAAGCAGCAGTTCGAGACCTCGGACGGCAAGCTTCTGGGCGAGGGCTGATCGATGGGCGCTCAGCTTCGCGTTTACAAGCGCCGCATTCGCTCCGTCACCGCCACGAAGAAGATCACCAAGGCGATGGAGATGATCGCCGCTTCGCGCATCGTCAAGGCGCAGCGTCAGGTGGCGGCGTCGACGCCGTACGCGACCGAGCTCACCCGTGCGGTGACCGCGGTGGCGACCGGCTCCACCACCAAGCACCCGCTGACCACCGAGGCCGACGCTCCGGCACGGGCCGCGATCCTGCTCATCACGAGCGACCGCGGTCTGGCCGGCGGTTACTCCTCCAACGCCATCAAGGCGGCGGAGCGACTGACCGAGCGCCTGCGCGGTGAGGGCAAGGAGGTCGTCACGTATGTGATCGGCCGCAAGGGTGTCGCCTACTACGGCTTCCGTGAGCGCAAGATCGCGGACTCGTGGACCGGCTTCACCGACAGCCCGACGTACGCGGATGCGAAGCGGGCTGCGGCCCCGCTGATCGAAGCGGTCACCCAGGCGACCGCCGAGGGCGGCGTGGACGAGCTGCACATCGTCTTCACCGAGTTCGTCTCGATGATGACGCAGAATCCGGTGGAGAGCCGGATGCTGCCGCTCAGCCTCGACACCACGAAGGATGAGGACAGCAAGGGCGAGCTCCTGCCGCTCTTCGACTTCGAGCCGTCGGCGGAGGACGTCCTCGACGCCCTGCTTCCGCGGTACGTCGAGAGCCGGATCTACAACGCGCTGCTGCAGGCCGCTGCTTCCGAGCACGCTGCCCGCCGTCGCGCGATGAAGTCGGCCACCGACAACGCCGGTGAGCTCATCAAGAGCCTCTCCCGGCTTGCCAACGCGGCCCGACAGGCCGAAATCACCCAGGAAATCAGCGAGATCGTCGGTGGTGCCAGTGCGCTGGCCGACGCGACCGCGGGGAGTGACAAGTAATGACGACCACAGTTGAGACGGCCGTTGCCACGGGCCGCGTCGCCCGGGTCATCGGCCCGGTCGTCGACGTGGAGTTCCCCGTCGACGCGATGCCGGAGATCTACAACGCGCTGACCGTCCAGGTGGCCGACCCGGCCGAGAACGGCAAGCTCAAGAAGCTGACGCTCGAGGTCGCCCAGCACCTCGGCGACGGCGTGATCCGTGCGATCTCGATGCAGCCCACCGACGGTCTGGTCCGCCAGGCCCCGGTGACCGACACGGGTACCGGCATCACGGTGCCGGTCGGCGAGATCACCAAGGGCAAGGTGTTCAACACCCTCGGTGAGATCCTGAACAAGCCCGAGGCCGAGGCCGAGGTCACCGAGCGCTGGCCGATCCACCGCAAGGCGCCCAACTTCGACCAGCTCGAGTCGAAGACCGAGATGTTCGAGACCGGCGTCAAGGTCATCGACCTTCTCACCCCGTACGTCAAGGGTGGAAAGATCGGTCTGTTCGGTGGTGCCGGTGTCGGCAAGACCGTTCTGATCCAGGAAATGATCTACCGCGTGGCCAACAACCACGACGGTGTGTCGGTGTTCGCGGGCGTCGGCGAGCGCACCCGTGAGGGCAACGACCTCATCGAGGAAATGGCCGACTCGGGCGTCATCGACAAGACGGCGCTTGTCTTCGGTCAGATGGACGAGCCCCCGGGCACCCGTCTGCGTGTCGCGCTGGCCGGTCTGACCATGGCGGAGTACTTCCGCGATGTGCAGAAGCAGGACGTGCTCTTCTTCATCGACAACATCTTCCGGTACACCCAGGCCGGCTCCGAGGTCTCCACGCTGCTCGGCCGTATGCCGTCCGCAGTGGGTTACCAGCCGAACCTGGCCGACGAGATGGGTCTGCTGCAGGAGCGCATCACGTCGACCCGTGGTCACTCGATCACCTCGATGCAGGCGATCTACGTCCCCGCGGACGACCTGACCGACCCGGCCCCGGCCACCACCTTCGCCCACCTCGACGCGACGACGGTTCTCTCCCGTCCGATCTCCGAGAAGGGCATCTACCCGGCCGTGGACCCGCTGGACTCCACGTCCCGGATCCTGGACCCGCGCTACATCGCGCAGGACCACTACGCGGCCGCCATGCGTGTCAAGGGGATCCTCCAGAAGTACAAGGACCTCCAGGACATCATCGCGATCCTCGGTATCGACGAGCTGGGCGAGGAGGACAAGCTCGTTGTCCACCGTGCCCGTCGTGTCGAGCGCTTCCTGTCGCAGAACACCCACGTCGCCAAGCAGTTCACCGGCGTGGACGGTTCGGACGTTCCGCTCGAGGAGTCGATCGCCGCGTTCAACGCGATCTGCGACGGTGAGTACGACCACTTCCCGGAGCAGGCGTTCTTCATGTGCGGTGGCATCGAGGACCTCAAGGCCAACGCCAAGGAGCTCGGCGTCTCCTGAGCCTGTGGCTCACCGAGGGGGGCGGGTGCGTCCCGTCCCCCTCACCACGCCCCGTAGAATTGACCCAACACCCGGCTCCAACGGCCGGGTGGTGACCCGAGGAGCCACTCTTGGCTGCTGAGCTGCACGTCGAGCTGGTCGCCGCGGACCGCAGTGTCTGGTCCGGCGAGGCCACCCTGGTCGTCGCGCGTACCACGTCCGGCGACATCGGCGTCATGCCCGGTCACCAGCCGCTTCTCGGTGTGCTGGAATCGGGCCCGGTGACGATCCGTACGAGCGACGGCGGGACCGTGGTCGTCGCTGTGCACGGCGGTTTCATCTCGTTCGCGGACGACAAGCTTTCGCTGCTGGCGGAGATCGCCGAGCTGGCGGACGAGATCGATGTCGAGCGCGCCGAGCGTGCGCTGGAGCGTGCGAAGTCGGACGCGGACGACGCCGCCGAGCGTCGCGCCGATGTGCGAATCCGCGCGGTGGCGGTGCGTTAGGCACCCCGCCGAATGTCTTTATCCTCAGCCGCGGCCCGAGCTGGAACTCTCCAGACCGTGCCGCGGCTGAGGCGATGCAGGTGCAGGTGCAGTCCGGGTGGTATCCGTTACTCGACGATGCGAGGAGGTCGGTGGAGATGGTCCTCGCTTTGTGGGTGTGCGGCCTGGTCGTCGTACTGGTTGCGGTGGGTCTCTTCGTCTTCGGTCTGCGCCGGCGGCTGATCCAGCGCTCCGGTGGCACCTTCGACTGCAGCGTGCGGTGGAACGTGTCGGCCGAGCCCGATCTCTCGGGCAAGGGCTGGGTGTACGGCGTTGCGCGCTACAGCGGTGACCGTATCGACTGGTTCCGTGTCTTCTCGTACGCTCCCCGGCCCCGCCGGGTCCTTGAGCGTTCCGCGATCGAGGTGATCGACCGACGGCTGCCCGAGGGCGAGGAGGAGCTCGCGCTGCTCTCCGACGCCGTCGTGCTCGGCTGTCTCCACCGGGAGACGCGCCTGGAACTGGCGATGAGCGAGGACGCCCTGACCGGTTTCCTCGCCTGGCTGGAGGCGGCTCCGCCCGGCCAGCGAGTCAATGTTGCTTGAGACGGGCCTCGCCCGAAGGGGTCCCGGGCCATGTCCGGGGCGGGGTGAACGTCGCCTGAGGCCCGTAACGGCAGGCGCTGCACGGACACCACGCACCACACGGACAGCAGCACAGCGAAAGACCGGGGAGACAGGGGGCGGACCTGTCTCCCCGGCTGCTTTCCGGGGTCGTGCGCTGATCCCGAAGGGGATCGTGGGGGTTACTTCAGGCCGCTGTTGATCGCGCTCACGAGCTCACCGTTGCTGGTGTCGCCGCTGAACTCCCAGAAGAACGCGCCTCCCAGGCCCTGGCCCTTCGCCCAGGTCATCTTGGACGCGATGGTGGCCGGGGTGTCGTAGCTCCACCAGTTGGTGCCGCAGTGCGCGTACGCCGTGCCGGCGATCGTGCCGGTGGCCGGGCAGCTGGTCTTGAGGACCTTGTAGTCCTCGATGCCCGCCTCATACGTACCGGGGGCCGCACCGGTGGCGGTGCCGCCGGGTGCGTCCTGGGTGACGCCGGTCCAGCCGCGGCCGTAGAAGCCTATGCCCAGCAGCAGCTTCGAGGCGGGGACGCCTTTGGCCTTCAGCTTGGCGAGCGCGTCGGACGCGTTGAAGCCGGCCTGCGGGATGCCGCTGTACGAGGTGAGCGGGGAGTGCGGGGCCGTCGGGCCCTTGTCCGCCCACGCGCCGAAGAAGTCGTACGTCATCACGTTGTACCAGTTCAGGGACTGGGCGGCGCCGGCGTAGTCGGCTGCGTCGATCTTGCCGCCGTCCGAACCGTCGGCGGTGATGGCGGCCGTCACCAGGTTGTTGCTGCCGAACTTCGAGCGCAGTGCGGTGGTGATGTTCTTCAGTGCGGCCGGGCCGCTGGTGTCACAGGTCAGACCGCAGGCGTTGGGGTACTCCCAGTCGATGTCGATGCCGTCGAAGACATCGGCCCAACGGGGGTCCTCCACCAGGTCGTAGCAGGACTGGGCGAACGCGGCCGGGTTCTTCGCCGCCTCGCCGAAGCCGCCTGACCAGGTCCAGCCGCCGAAGGACCACAGGACCTTGATGTTCGGGTACTTCGCCTTGAGCTTGCGCAGCTGGTTGAAGCTGCCGCGCAGCGGCTGGTCCCAGGTGTCGGCGACGCCGTCGACGGACTTGTCGGCGGTGTACGCCATGTCGTAGTCGGCGTAGGCGTCACCGATCGCGCACTTGCCGCCGGTCACGTTGCCGAAGGCGTAGTTGATGTGCGTGATCTTCGCGGCGGAACCGGAGGTGTCCAGGTTCTTGACGTGGTAGTTCCGGCCGTAGACACCCCAGTCGGTGAAGTAACCGAGGTTGACCTTGCTGCCGGTGCCCGGGTCGGGGTTGCCGCCGCCACCGGTGGTGCGGACCTTGACCGCGCCGCTGACCGGACCGGTCTGGCCGGCCGTGTCGCGGGCCCGGACGGTGTACGAGTAGTCGGTACCTGCGGTGAGACCGGTGTCGGTGTACGTCGTACCGGTGACCGTGGCGACCACGGCGCCGTCGCGCAGCACGTCGTAGTTCTTGATGCCGTTGTCGTCGGTGGCCGCGGCCCAGCTCAGCTTCGCCGAGGTGTCGGTGATGGAGCTCGCCGTGGGGGTGCCGGGAGCGGAGGGTGCGTTGTCGCCGGGGACGCTGCCGCCGTCACAGGAGGCACCGTTCAGCTTGCAGCCGGTGGGCGCGCCGGGACCGGCGCCGTTGAAGCCGAAGCTGACGCTGGCGCCGGGGGCGACCGAACCGTTCCAGCCGGCGTTCTTGGCGGTCCAGTGGGTTCCGGAGTTGGTGACGGTGGCGTCCCAGGCGGACGTGACCGACGTGCCGGAGGGGAAGTCCCACTCGATGGTCCAGGAACTGAGCGCGGTGGTTCCGGTGTTCTTCACCGTCCACTGGCCCTCGAAGCCGGTGCCCCAGTCGGTCTTCTTGAGGTACGTGGCAGTCGCGGAGGTGGCGGCCTGGGCCGGGGCGGCCAGTCCGACCATCGCGGCGAGGGGGAGCAGCAGCGCGATGAGGCCTGCCATCGCTCTCGTACGGGTGGTGGTGGCCGGGCCGAATCCGAATCCGGTTCGGCGTAGGGGGGTTTCGGTGCTCAACGGTGCTCCTCGGGTGAGGTCCGGACAAACGGGGGGTGGTCCGTGGACTGCAAACCCTGCGCCGCCCTGAGCCCGCCTTGTCATGGCGTGCTCACCGCAGTGTGCTGGTGAGATTAGGAAGGTCTGGACCAATCGTCAAGAGGTCTGGACCATAGATCGGTTCTCGACCTCAGATGCCCAACTCCTGTGCCAGCACCGCTGCCTGGACCCGGCTGCGCAGATCCAGCTTCCCCAGCAATCGGCTGACGTGCGTCTTCACCGTCGCCTCCGCCATCGAGAGCCGCACCGCGATCTCGGCGTTCGACAGCCCCTTGCCCAGGCATCCCAGTACCTCGCGCTCGCGTCGCGTCAGTGCGTCGAGGACCGCGGGATCGGGTGCGCCGGCCGCTCGCGCCGGGGCGGTCCCGGCGAACTCCGCGATCAGTCTGCGCGTCACGGCCGGGGCGATCATGCCCTCGCCGCGCGCCACCGTACGTACCGCTTCGAGCAGTTCACACGCTTCGGTGTTCTTCAGCAGAAAACCCGCAGCGCCCGCGCGCAGGGCCCCGAAGACGTACTCGTCCAGGTCGAACGTCGTCAGCACCAGCACATCGGCCAGCCCCTCCGCCACCACCTGTCGCGTCGCCGACACCCCGTCCAGCCGGGGCATCGAGACGTCCATCAGCACCAGATCCGGGCGCAGTTCACGGGCCAGCCGCACCGCTGCCTCGCCGTCCGGTGCCTCCCCGACCACCTCGACATCGGGCGCGCTGCGCAGAATCAGTACCAGCCCCGCCCGCACGGCCGACTGGTCCTCCGCAACCAGTACCCGGATCGTCATCCCCTCACCGTCCTTTCTTTGACGGGCAGTTCGGCCCGCACCCGCCATATCCTCGGCCCGTCCCCGGTGGTGACGGGTCCCGCCGCGATCTCGCCGCCCAGCAGCGCGACCCGCTCCTGCATCCCGACGAGGCCTGCCCCCGACCCCGGTGCGCGTGGCCCCGGGCGGTCCCCGAGCACGCTCGTGACCTCCACCGTCAGCAGCTGTCCGGCCCGCCCGAGCCGCACCCCCACCGGGCCCGGCGCGGCATGCTTGAGCGCGTTCGTCAGCGACTCCTGGACGATCCGGTACGCGGCCAGCTCGACCGGGGTCGGCAGCGCCTCCTGCTCGCTGCGGGTGTCCTCGAGGGTGCAGGTCAGCCCACTCGACGCGGCGACCGTACGGGTCTGCTCGATCAGTGCGTCCAGGGCGGCGAGGGTCGGCGCGATGCTCGGTTCCGCCCCCTTGCTCCCGGTGCGGAGCAGCCCGATCAGCCGTCGCATCTCGGCCAGCCCTTCGACGCTGTTCTGCCGGATGACGCCGAGCGCGTCCCGGGTGGTCGAGGCCTCGTCGATGGAGAGCGCAGCGGTGGAGTGGATGGCGATCGCGGAGAGATGGTTGGCGACCATGTCGTGCAGTTCACGGGCCATCCGGGCGCGTTCGGCGGTCACCGCCTGCGCCCGGTCCATCTCGGCCAGCAGCGCCGTCTGTTCGGCGCGCAGCCGGGCGGTCTCCGCGGCGTCCCGGTGGTTCCGTACGCTGACCCCGGTGATCGCGGGCCCGAACGAGACCAGGCCGGAAGCGATGCCGATGAGCAGCGCCTCGGGGCTGCGGAACCTGGCCAGGAACCCGATCGTGACCGCGACCGTGATGAGGAACGTGGTCACCGGGATACGGCGGGCGGCGGCCGGGGACCCGTACACCACCGCCGCGTACACAAGGTCCGTGAACATCAGCACGGTTGCCAGGTTCCCCGGCGTGAACTGATCGGCCATCAGCGTGAGCGTGCCGATGGCCAGCGCCGTCTGGGGCGCCGATCTGCGCAGCAGCTCCAGCGACGACATCATCGCGAGCGGCGCCAGGGTGGCCCACAGGGAGTCGAGGAGCCGGCCGGTCTGCATGGCCAGACCGACGGCCGTCAGGGACAGGCCGCTGAACAGCCCGATGACCGCGATGAGTACGTCGTGGCGGTGCGGGCGGGCAGGAAGGAGCACGTCCCCATCCAACACGGCCGTCGCGCGGCGGTCCTCCCTACCCGGGGCGATACGCCACTACATCGAAGGATGCAGTCGCGGCTCGTCACTGGCGACGACGAAGCGCGCAGGTGGAGCCAGCAGGATGAAGGGGACCGGGAGGAGAAGTGCCGTGATCGTCACGCTGATCGTGTTCTGCGAGATCGCTTTCTGGGTGCTGCTGGCCGCGGGACTCGCGATGCGGTACCTGGCGAAGAAGCCGAGGCTCGGGGCCGCACTGCTGCTGTGCGAGCCGCTGCTGGAGCTCGCGCTGCTGGTGGTGACGGCCATCGACCTGAAGAACGGCGCCCAGCCGGACTGGAAGCACGGACTGGCCGCGGTGTACATCGGCTTCACCGTCGGACTCGGCCACTCGACCATCATGTGGGTCGACGCCCGCGTCGCCCACCGGTTCGCAGGCGGCCCGCCGCCGGTGAAACCGCCGAAGTACGGGATGCCGAGGGCGGTCCACGAGTGGCGGGTCGCGGGGCGGTGGGTGCTCGCGGCGGTGACCGCGCTGGCGCTGCTGCAAGGGGCGATCTGGTACGTGGGCGGGGACGGGGACGTGGCGTCGCTGCGGTCCTGGCAGCAGACGATGCTCTTCGTGATCGGGATCAACCTGATCATCGCCGTGAGCTACACGGTGTTCCCGAAGCGGGCGAAGGCGGAGCGGTAGGGGCCCGTCCCGTCCGGCCGACGTTGTCCTCGAAGGTCGGACGGGACGAAGGGACCCCGTCCTACCGCTCCCCGCCCGGTACCCACAGCACGTCGCCGACTTCCTTGTTCGCCGTCCTCGCGAGGATGAACAGGAGGTCGGAGAGGCGGTTGAGGTACGTCGCGGTCAGCGTGTTCATCACCTCGCCGTGCACCTCCAGCGCCGCCCAGGTGGACCGCTCGGCCCGCCGGACCACCGTGCACGCCTGGTGCAGCAGCGCCGCCCCCGGCGTACCGCCCGGCAGGATGAAGGACCGCAGCTTCTCCAGCTGCTCCAGGAAGTGGTCGCAGTCCGCCTCCAGCCGGTCGACGTAGTGCTGCTCGACCCGCAGCGGGGGGTACTTCGGTTCCTCGACGACCGGCGTCGACAGATCCGCACCCACGTCGAACAGGTCGTTCTGCACCCGGACGAGGACCTTCACGACCTCCTCCGGCAGCTGCCCGAGCGCGATCGCCGTACCGATGACGGCATTGGCCTCATTGGTGTCGGCGTACGCCGAGATCCGCAGATCGGTCTTGGCGGTGCGGCTCATGTCGCCGAGGGCGGTCGTGCCCTGGTCGCCGGTACGGGTGTAGATACGCGTCAGATTGACCATGCGGCCGAGCCTAGTGCCGTGACCGGCATGTTTTCCCCATGGGGAGCGTCGTCCGGGGCGTGCGATCGCAAGGGGGCCGGAAGCCGCGGATCTCGCCGCCCTCGATGCGGAGGTCGATGGAGCGGACCGCTTCGACGGGGACGCGTCCGGTCGCGAAGGTCCGGGCGAGCCCGATGGCGGTGATGACTGGCATGGCACCAGAAAACAGAGTCCATGAAAGTTTGCTGTGGCCCCAAAATTTAAGTGACGTCAGCGAAACTAGGATGGTGCCATGGCAGAGGGACTCAGGGAGCGGAAGAAGCGGCAGACCAGACAGCACCTCTCGGACGTGGCCACCGCCCTCTTCCTGGAGCGCGGCTTCGACACGGTCACCATCGCCGAGATCGCGCAGGCCGCCGACGTCTCAGTGAACACGGTCTACAACTACTTCCCCACCAAGGAGGACCTGTTCCTCGACCGCAGCAGCGATGACATCGGCCGTCTCTCGCGGTACGTGCGCGGCCGCGACCGGGGCGAGTCCGCCGCCGACGCCGTCCTGCGTGAACTGCGCATCCGGGTCGAAGGTGTCTCACCGACGGTCGGGCTGATCGAGGGGTACGAGCGCTTCATGCGGGTCGTCCACGAGGCCGACAGCCTCAAGGCACGCCTCTGGTACGTCCAGCAGGACGCGCTCGTCCACCTGGAGGCGACCCTGCGCGAGGAGACAGGCGCCGGCTCCGGCGACCCGCTGCCCCTGCTGGTGGCCGGTCAGCTCTCCTGGGTCCACTCCACCCTGCTCGGCCACATCGGCCGCGAGATGGTCGCCGGCCGCAAGCCCGCCGAGGTGTCCCGCGAAGCCCTCGTCCTCCTCAACGAGATGGAGGACGTGCTGGGGGACAAGGTGCTCAACTACGCGCGACGCGCTGCCGAATGACGCGTCCCGGTGTGATGTCCGTCATGTGAGACGTGACGCGCATCTCTTCGCCGCCCCAGCGCGCCTCACGGGTACTAATCTCCGCCGGAGAGCATGTGAACAACCGTTAAGAATCCGTCCGGACCGTCGTCGCGGACGACGGCCGTCGGGGCCGAACACAAAGGGGTGCGAACGTGGCCAGGAAGCTCGCCGTCATCGGGGCCGGACTCATGGGGTCCGGTATCGCGCAGGTCTCCGCCCAGGCGGGCTGGGACGTCGTGCTGCGCGATGTCACCGACGCGGCCCTGACCCGTGGTCGCGACGGCATCAAGGCCTCGTACGACAAGTTCGTCTCCAAGGGGAAGCTGGAGGCGGCCGACGCCGACGCCGCGCTGGCCCGCATCACCATGACCACCGATCTCGACGCCGTCGCCGACGCGGACGTCGTCGTCGAGGCCGTCTTCGAGAAGCTCGAGGTCAAGCACGAGATCTTCCGGGCCCTCGACAAGATCGTGCGGGACGACGCCGTCCTCGCCTCCAACACCTCCGCCATCCCGATCACCAAGATCGCGGCTGTCACGGAGCGCCCGGAGCGCGTCGTCGGTGTGCACTTCTTCTCACCGGTTCCGATGATGCAGCTCTGCGAGCTCGTACGCGGCTACAAGACCAGCGACGAAGCCCTCGCCACCGCGCGTGAGTTCGCCGAGTCCGTCGGCAAGACCTGCATCGTGGTCAACCGTGACGTCGCCGGCTTCGTCACCACCCGGCTGATCTCGGCGCTCGTCGTCGAGGCCGCCAAGCTGTACGAGTCGGGCGTTGCCTCGGCCGAGGACATCGACACCGCCTGCAAGCTGGGCTTCGGCCACGCCATGGGCCCCCTCGCGACGGCGGACCTGACCGGCGTCGACATCCTGCTGCACGCCACATCCAACATCTACACCGAGTCGCAGGACGAGAAGTTCGCGGCACCGGAGCTGATGCGCCGGATGGTCGATGCAGGTGACATCGGCCGCAAGAGCGGGCAGGGCTTCTATACCTACTGATCGCATTCGGCCCCCGGCTGCCTGATCCGCCGTCGATCAGGCCCGGGGGAGCCGGGGGAGACTCCCGGCTGCGGTGGACCTTCAGCGGGCCGATGTCACTCCACGGAGTGAATTCGGTATCGGTTCGCTTACAGACGGCAACTTCCCTGTGGCCGGCGCAGTCAGTTGTGGCAGAGACGGAGCAGGGGCAGGGGCAGGAACAGGCAGACGGACCGTCCATGGAGTATTCCCGGGGAGCGCATATGCACATCAGGGGCGACCACACCGAGCTGGTCGTCGGGGGCCGCCTCGACGTCCGGAGCGCGGCGGACGCCCGTACGGTCCTGCACTCCGCCCTCGACGACGGAGTCGGCGACCTGGTGCTCGACCTGACCGAGCTGGACTCCTGGGACGCCACCGGACTGGGCGTCATCATGGGCGCACACCGGAGGGCCGGGCGGGCCGGACGGCGGCTGGTGCTCCGCGGGGTGCCGCCGCAGATGCAGCGCCTGCTGGTGGCGACCCGACTGCACCGCATTCTGGCCATCGAGGGTGGAATCGCCGCAGACTCCCTGCCACGGGTGTAGAGGGCGTCCATCCGAACACGCACAATCCTCACGAGACCGTGACGTCCTGGGCGGCGTGGCACCCCGATGGTTTGTAGATACGGTGCGACGGTCTAGGGTTCGGCCGTCCCCCGAATGACGGAACCCATGGGGCGGACACCGGACCAGAAGCGACAGCGGTGCGTGCGAGGCCGGGAGGGGCAACCGCGCGACGCGTCTGGGGGACTTTGGCGATGGACCCGATACACCGGGGGCCGGAAGATTTCGGCCAGGACAATGACGGCCACGGCGAGGAAAGCGGACGGCGAACGCAGCCCCGCGCGCCGCTGACCAGCGATTTCGGTCAGCAGTCGATGCAGCAGGCGCGTGTCGTGCAGGTCGTCTCCGGCGATCTCCTGCTCACTGTCAACCCGGTCGACGGCAGCGAGGTCGAGCTCCGCCCGCCGGGGCAGCAGCCCCCCGTGCCGGTGCGCCGCAACGCCGCCGAGCGCACCGACCGCGAGCGTGCCGCCGCACCGCCCGTACCACCGGGTCTGCCAGCCCCCCAACTTCCGCTCCTGGAGCGCCAGGAGGAGTGTGAGCGGCTGGTGCGCCTGCTGGCGCGCGGCCGCTCGGTACGGCTCACGGGGCCGGCCGGATCCGGCCGCACGGCGCTGCTGAGCGCCGTCGCCGCCGACTGCGCGGACCTCGCACCGGACGGAGTCGTCCGGCTCTCCGGCCTCAAGCGCACTGTCACGGACCTGCTGTACGGGCTCTTCGAGGCGGTCTACGACGCACCGCTGCTCCGCCCCGACCGCGCCGTACTTCTCGAAGAGCTCCGGTCCATCGGCGCCGTCGTCGTCGTCGACGACCTGGAGTTCGGCGGGGCCGCGCTGGACGAGCTGCTCGACGCGACGCCCGAGTGCGCCTTCCTGCTCGCCACGGCCCCCGACGTACCGGCGCCCACCGCCGACGCGCACGTCGAAGAGGTCTTCCTCGCAGGACTGGGCCGCAGTGCCTCCGTCGCGCTGCTGGAACACGTCGTCGAGCGGCCGCTCACCGACGACGAGGCGAACTGGGCGGGTGACCTCTGGTTCGAGTCCGAGGGGCTGCCGCTGCGCTTCGTCCAGGCGGGCGCCCTGCTGCGCCAGCGCGACATGCTGCGCACCGACCCGACCGCCTACGACGAGCAGGGCTACGTCGAGGACCGGCCCGTCGACGACGTCTTCGCGAAGGGCGCCGATGGGCTGGACGTACAGCTGCCCAGCCTCGGCGAGGGCGCGGCACCCGCCGCACTGCTCGCCTCCCGGCTGAGCGGCCCGGCACGCGACACCCTGCACTTCGCGGTCGCGCTCGGCGGCGAGGTGCCGCACCAGGCGCATCTGCCGGCGCTCGTGGGGGACACCCACGCCGATGCCGCGCTCGGTGAGCTGGCCGGCTGCGGACTGCTCTCCCCGGCCGGTTCCCGCTACCGGCTGGCACCCGGAGTCGTCGCCCAGCTGGAGGCTGCCGGATACGGCGAGGACGCGGACGACCGGGCCCGCACCGCCGCCCAGCACTATGCCTGGTGGGCCGGGCACCCCTCGGTCACCGCCGCCCGCGCTGTCGCCGAGGCCGACGCGATCGTCGCGGCCATGACCCGGCTGGTCCCCGGCGACGGGGCCGGACAGGCCAGCGCCGCCGTGCTGCTGGCCCGCAGTGCCGCCCCCGCCTTCGCGGCCGGGCTGCACTGGAGCGGCTGGGAGAAGACCCTGCGGCTGGGCCAGGAGGCCGCCAGGATCGCCGGTGAGGTCGCGGAGGAGGCCTACTTCCATCACGAGTTGGGCGTCCTCGCGCTCTGCAACGGGAATCCGGACCGGGCCAGGGCCGAACTGGAGACCTCGATCAGCATGCGCGGTGCGCTCGCCGACAAGTCCGGAGCGGTGGCCGGACGCCGGGCACTCGCCCTGGTCGCGGACCGCTCCGGCACGTTGCCCGGCGGCCGCACACCGGCGGGCGAGGAGGTGCCGGCCGCGCGGT
This sequence comes from Streptomyces sp. NPDC048496, assembly GCF_043200055.1. Classification (NCBI taxonomy): domain Bacteria; kingdom Bacillati; phylum Actinomycetota; class Actinomycetes; order Kitasatosporales; family Streptomycetaceae; genus Streptomyces; species Streptomyces sp. NPDC048496. Next base: position 57,650 of record NZ_JBICXB010000013.1, read on the forward strand.
ACGGCGAATCGGCGTCACCGTCCGGCGGCATACCCGTGGCCGGGCCGATGGTGCTGTCGCGGATGTCCGAGGACGTCACCGCGCTGATACCCCGGGCCGTCCCGGTACCCGGCACCGATGGATTCGGCGGCCGCAAGGCGGTGCTGGGCGGCGCCCGGCGCAATCTGGTCGCGGCGGGCGCGGGCGTCGTGCTGGCCGCGGTGCTCGGCACCGTGGTGACGCTCGGCATGATGCCCAGCAGCGACGCCCGGGACGGCGGAAGCGTCTCGACCGAGCAGTCGGCGGGCGCGGACGACAGCGAGAACGGGCTCCCGGCCGACGAGCCGACGAACGCCTCGACACCGGGCGGGGTCTCGTCGAGCGGCTCGCCCCGGGCGCCGGGACCGTCCGGCAGCCAGGTCACCCCGAGCGGCAGCGGTGCACCGTCCTCCGAGTCGAGCGGGCCGAGCGACAGCCCGAGTTCGGGCCGGCCGACGAGCGGGAGGCCCAGCTCCCCGGGCACGCCCACCACGTCGCCGACCGGGACACCCACGAAGACGCCGACCAAGACGGCCACTCCGACCCCGACGGAGACGGAGACGACCGACTCCCCCACCCCCCCGACCGAGACCCCGACAGACACGACATCCCCGGGCACCTCCGACTCGGCGAGCGGCCCGTCCACGACGGCGAGCGCGTCCGGCAGCTCTCCGGAACCGGACGTGGCCTGAGCGCACGTCCGCGCACGAGGAAGGCCCCGGACCGCACAGCGCGGGTCCGGGTCCTTCCGTGGCGCGGAGGTCGTGGTCAGAACAGGCGGAGCTTGTCGTCCTCGATGCCGCGCATGGCGTCGTAGTCGAGCACCACGCAGCCGATTCCGCGGTCCGTCGCCAGCACCCGGGCCTGCGGCTTGATTTCCTGCGCCGCAAAGATGCCCTTCACCGGGGCGAGGTGGGGATCGCGGTTGAGCAGCTCCAGATAGCGGGTCAGCTGCTCCACGCCGTCGATGTCACCCCGGCGCTTCAGCTCCACGGCCACGGTCTTCCCGTCCGCGTCCCGGCACAGGATGTCGACCGGGCCGATGGCGGTGGGGTATTCGCGGCGGATCAGGGTGTAGCCCTCGCCGAGGATCTCGATCCGGTCGGCGAGGAGTTCCTGCAGGTGCGCTTCCACGCCGTCCTTGATGAGGCCCGGATCGACGCCCAGTTCGTGCGAGGAGTCGTGAAGGATCTCCTCCATCGTGATGATCAGTTTTTCGCCCGCTTTGTTCACCACGGTCCAGACGCCTTCGGTGCCGTCGGCACCCTCCTTCAGGGTGCAGGGCGGTGACATCCAGTTGAGGGGTTTGTACGCCCTGTCGTCGGCATGGATGGAGACGCTCCCGTCGGTCTTCAAGATGACCAAACGCTTAGCGGAGGGCAGGTGGGCGGACAGTCGGCCGACGTAGTCCACGGTGCAACGAGCGATGACGAGACGCATGGGGGTCAGCCTACGGGGCGCACGGGCCCCGCTAGGCCCCGTCTCGGTCGGCCGGGGCCGACTCCCCACCCTGGGATACGAACGTCCCCCTCTGGGGCACGGTGAACACCCGGCCCTCTTCCACCAGGACGGCGATTGCCCGGCGGACCGTGGTGCGCGCCAGGCCGTATTGCTGCACTAGCTGAGTCTCGCTAGCAATGGCCCGCCCCGGGGCCCAGTCGCCCCGTTCGATGCGGGCCTTAATGATCTCCGCCAGCTGCCGGTACGGCGTGAGCGGTGCCCCCTGGTCAATCTCTGCATCCGGATCAATGCCCATGCCTTGACGCTAGGCGTCGGGCTACGTGTCGGCATCTGCAGCTACGTATAGCTACGTAGCGATACAAGTCGATACGATGCGACTACCCGCAAAGGGTGCCCCGGCGGCGCTGTAACGCCCCGGGGCCGGTCGACGCTGATAGGAGCACAGACAGTTGGAAGACTACCGGGATCGGACAACGCTCGACACGACGTCCGCCAACCAATGGGAGTACGCCACCTACGCGCCTAAGGGCGCGACATGTTCAGCCTGCCTCAAGTCGATTAAGCGCCTGGAGCCAGTGAAACGGGGAGGCCTCGAAAGGCCGTCGGGCTCGCCGCTTGTTGTCTACCGGCACACCACGTGCCCGGAAGGGTGACCGCTAATGCTGAGTACCCCAACGCCCGCTATGCCCATCACCATGACCGCTGAATGGCGCCGTACGCACCGCGAGGAAAGCATCCGCCCGGAGACTGAAGAGGAGCGGGCGGAAAAGCCCCGGCACGTTAGAGACGGCGAGAATCTCGCCTAGCGTGTCGGCACGGCCCCACCGGTTCCCCAGCCGGTGGGGCCATCAGTGCATGTCGTCCCGGCTAATCCGGTCCTGCGTGGTCACCATGAGAGCGTCCCACTCATGAACCAAAGGCGCCCGCAACCACTTCCCGAGCGACGGCCGCTGATCCAGGTTCACGGCCCCGGACACGGTCGCGTCCTCCACCCACCCCGCGACCGTGTGACTGCCCTTGACGATGGCTTCCGAGAGTTCGAGCCCTTGACGCTCTAGCGCCGACGACGACGGGTGCCCGGCGCGATTTTCCCTCCGCCGCCCCACCGCCACCGCCCACCACAGCGCTTCAGGACCTCGGGCTTGCCCCTCTTTGCGCACCTTCGTTATTGGCCGGTTGTGTTCCCAATCTCCTGGTGCGGCCCGGACTGCGCCCTTACCGTGGAAGCATGAGGTCGCCGTACGTGTACGCTGCGTCGCCGTCCTTCTTCCCTGCCCGTAAGGCCCCGGCCGTCCGCCGGGGTCGCGAGAGGAGAACCCATGTCGCTCGACGTCTCACCGGCGCTGTTGGAACAGGCCGAGCGAGGCGAGGTCGACGAAGCCGACTTCGTCGACTGCGTCCGGACCTCCCTGCCCTACGCATGGGAGATGATCAGCTCTCTGGTGGCCCAGCTGAAGGTCGACGGCGGAGATTTCGCCGACAACCAGACGCCTCCGCCGGACGAGCAGGCACGTGGTCAGCTGCTGCGTGCGCTCGCGAGTGATGCGATACGCGGTGCGCTGCAGCGGCACTTCGGGGTGCGCCTGGCATTCCAGAACTGCCACCGCGTCGCGGTGTTCCCGCTGGACGCCTCGGTCGACGAGCGGCTGGCCCGATTCACTTCGGTGAGGGGTCAATTGCTCAACCAGTCGCCCGAACTACGGGACTGCTGAACGCTTCTGCTGCCGCTCCGGGCCGCAGGAGGTGCAACTGGCTCCGGGGCGGCAGCTCCTCGTACTCCTACGGGTGTTCATGTCAGTAGTGGCAGCACCTCGGTGCCCAGCCGCGCTACGTTCTCCTCCGTGGCCGCCAGATCTCCCGAACCCTCCACCAGGAGCGCGAACCTGGTGATGCCTGTCCGCTCGGCGGTCGCGGCGAGCCGGTCGGCGGCGAGCCGGGGCGGGCCAACCGGATGAAGGCCGCAGAGCAACTCCGTATAGGCGACCGGGTCGCGCATCACGCGGTGTCTGCCGTCGACCGTCACATGGGCGTCCAGTCCCTGTCGCAGCCACCCCGGCATCGCCTTCACGAGTGTCTCCACGGCCTCCGCGGACCGGTCCGCGATCTGGGCGACGCCCGCGGAGACATGGCCCGCTTCCCGGATACTCTCGGGCGACCGGCCCGCGGCGAGCGCGGTGGAACCCCACAGGGCGACCATCTCGGCCTTCTCCTCGTCGCCGCAGTGCATTCCGAGGAGCATCGGCAGGCCGTTCTCGGCGGCGAGTTTCACGCTCTTCGGCGACGTGCACGCGACGATCACCTCGGGGCCGCCCGGCCCTTGCGGGCCATTCCCGTCGTTCTCGTCGAGCAGCTCGTCGGCCCGGGGAACCACCGCGACCTCACGGAAGCCGAATCGCTCCCCGTTACCCGCCACGCGAGGTTTGCGCAGCCAGTCGAGCAGCAGGTCCAACGACTCCGGGAAGCCCTTCTCGTACGCCTCCAGGCCCCCTCCGAACACCTCCAGGTCCACCCAGGGCCCGCCCCGTCCCACGCCGAGGGAGAACCTGCCCCCGCTGGTGAGTTGGAGCAGCGCGGCCTGTTCACCGAGCGCCACCGGATGCTGGTTCGGCAGCACGCTGACCGCCGTACCGACCCGGATCCTGCGGGTGCGGCCGAGCAGCAGCGCGGCCAGCGTGACGGCGGAGGGGCAGACCCCGTACGGCACGAAATGATGTTCTGCCAGCCAGACCGAATCGAGCCCGGATTCCTCCGCGACCTCGGCGGACCGGATCGCGCGATGCAGCGCTTCTCCCGGTCCCTGCCCCGGAAACTGGGCTGCCAGTACGAACGTTCCCACGCGCATCGCCAATTACCTCCTTGTGGCCGACGCGGCTCCCCCCTACTGGCAACAACGCCTGACACGTGCCAAAGGCACGGTCCGCGACGAAATTGTTGCGATTTTCCGGTAACCCGTCCTGTCCCGGGCCGTACCGGACGCCTGCCCGGCCGAATGGCCCTACGCTTGACAGGAACTGCCCAGCCTGCCCCGTGAGGTGTCACGTGTCCCCGCGCCGTAACCGTCCCCGAGGCGGCGAGAGTCCCACCGGCAGCGCGAGTCTGTCGGGGGAGCGCTACGGCGGGGGCGGGCGCGCCGAGGAGTGGCAGGGCGAGCAGTGGTCGGTGCGCCCGGTGAGCGGCGCGAGCGCGGCGGGCAAGCGGTACCGCTGCCCCGGCTGCGACCAGGAGATCCCGTCCGGCGTACCGCACCTCGTCGCCTGGTCCGAGTACGGCGGGATCGACGACCGCAGGCACTGGCACAAGGCGTGCTGGAACGCGAAGGACCGCCGCACCACAAGGGTGCAGCGGTCCAGGAACGCGCCGCGCTACTGAGAGGCCGGTGACCGGTCAGACGTCGCGCCGGTGCAGCGACACATAGGCGCCGGCCATGGCGACGGCCGTGACGCCCAGCATGATCCACAGCGGCTCCCAGCCGGTCGGCCCCGACGCGGAGACCGAGGCGTCGTACAGCCCGCCGAGCTGGCTGGGGATCGAGTACTCGAAGAGGGCCTGCTGCACCCTGGCGAGCGACGGCGCGAACATGAACATGGCCAGCACCAGCGGCAGCAGTACCACCGCGATCATGATCGTGATCGCGCCGGCGGAGTGCCGGATGAGGGCGCCGACCGCGAGCGACAGCAGTCCCAGGGTCGCGATGTAGAGACCGACGCCGACCGTGGCGCGCAGCCAGTCGTCACCGCTGGCCTTACCGCCGTCCAGCATGGCCGTCTGCAGCGCGGCGACGAGCGTGGTCATCACGGTCGTGATGGTGAAGGTGAGCAGGAAGAAGACGATCGCCTTCGCGCTCAGCACCCGGGCGCGGCTGGGGCAGGCCGTCAGCGTCGTACGGACCATGCCGGTGCCGTACTCGGTGGCGATGGTCATCACGCCGAGCGTGATCACACAGATCGAACCGAGGAGTACCCCGAAGAAGCCGAGGCTGAGCACCTTGGTGGAGCCGAGCTCGGGGCCGGACATGTTGACGGCGACAGCCGACAGCAGTCCGATGCCGAGCAGCAGCACGATCATGATGCCGAGCGTCCACATCGTGGAGCGCACGGAGCGGATCTTGGTCCACTCGGAGGCGAGCGCGTCGGCGAGGGTGGCGCGGCGCTGCGGGATCGGCGAGGTGTACAGATCGGTGGGCGCGGGCGCCCAGTTCTGCTGCGGGTGCTGGTGCGCCTGCTGCTGGTACGGCGCCTGCGGGGTCGGCGGCGTTGTCATCGGGCGTCCTCGCTGGTGTCGCTCTTGGTCAGGTCTGCGGGGCCGGCCGCGGGCGCGGCGGGTGCGGTCGTGGGCACGGCCGGGGCGGCCACGGGGGGCGCCGTGTACGGGTTCTGTCCGGGCGGCGGCGGGGCGTACCAGCCCTGCTGCGGCACCTCAGGGACGGTCGGCAGCGGCGGTGCGTATCCGCCGCCCGGCACGGGCTGCTGCAGCCCGGCCTTCTGGTCCACCGTCGAGCGGTAGTCCACGGCGCCCTGTGTCATCCGCATGTACGCCTCCTCCAGCGAGGCCTGGTGCGGTGACAGCTCCCACAGCCGCACATCCGCCCCGTGCGCCAGGTCGCTGATCCGCGGCAGCTGCAGCCCGGTGACCCGCAGGGCCCCACCCGGCTCGGGCATCACCTGGCCGCCCGCCTCGGTGAGCGCGGCGGTCAGCTTCTCCCGCTGCTCGGGCTGCGTATCCGGGACCCGTACCCGTGCGAAATCGGCCGAGTTGGCGGAGATGAAGTCCTTGACGCTCATATCGGCGAGCAGTTGCCCGCGCCCGATCACGATCAGATGATCGGCGGTGAGCGCCATCTCGCTCATGAGATGGCTGGAAACGAAGACCGTACGGCCCTCGGACGCCAGCAAGCGCATCAGGTTGCGGACCCAGAGAATGCCCTCCGGGTCGAGACCGTTGACGGGCTCGTCGAAGAGCAGCACCTGCGGGTCGCCCAGCAGCGCCGCCGCGATCCCGAGCCGCTGCCCCATGCCGAGCGAGAAGCCCTTGGACCGCTTCCTGGCGACGTCCTGCAGGCCCACGACGCCGAGCACCTCGTCGACCCGGGCGGCCGGGATACCCGAGAGCTGCGCCAGCGAGAGCAGGTGGTTACGGGCGCTGCGGCCTCCGTGCACCGCCTTGGCGTCCAGCAGCGCACCCACCTGGCGCGGCGCGTTCGGCAGGCTGCGGAAGGGATGCCCGCCGATCGTCACATGGCCGGACGTCGGCCGGTCCAGGCCGAGCATCATGCGCATCGTGGTCGACTTGCCCGACCCGTTGGGACCGAGGAATCCGGTGACGGCGCCGGGCCGCACCTGGAAGGAAAGGTTGTACACGGCTGTCTTCGCGCCGTAGCGCTTCGTCAGGCCGACTGCCTCGATCATGCTCCAGCCCCATCGACTTATCTGTCGTCGGGGCCCAGGCCGTCAGGCCGCACGCCCCCCGTAAGAGTTAGGAGGATATCCAGGCTTTGACGGTTCCGGCCAAGCCGTTCAGGGGAGCGAGTCGCCGAGAGGCGGCAGGTCGTCGTAAAATCGCAGGTCGCCGGAGGCGTCGAGGTACGGCAGGAAGTCGGTCTGCGGGAGCACCCGTCCCTCCTCGCGCAGGCCGGGATCGATGCCCGCCTTGTGGCCGTGGGAGGGCTGGGAGGACGTCGACCCGGTACTGGCCGAGTCCGAGTCGGACCTGCCGGCTACGCGTCCCGCTTCTTGAGCACGAGGTACCCGCCGATCAGCGCGGCCGCCACCCATGCGGTCAGAATGCCGAGCCCGCCCCACGGCCCGTACGGCGCCGGCTCGCTGTTCATGGCGGCCGGAACCACCTGCATGATCTTGGAGCCCGCCTGGTCGGGGAAGTAGCGGGCCACGTTCTTGGCGCCCGGGACCGCCGACAGGATGGACGAGACGAGGAAGAAGAACGGCATCAGGATGCCGAGCGACAGCATCGAGCTGCGCAGCATCGTCGCCACACCCATGGAGAAGATCGCGATCAGCCCCATGTAGACGCCGCCGCCGAAGACCGCACGCAGGACATTGTCCGCACCGATGTCCGTGCGATGGTCGCCGAGTAGGGCCTGGCCGAGGAAGAACGTGACGAAGCTGGTGGTCAGCCCGACCACCAGCGACAGCACACCGGCGACCAGGATCTTGCTGAAGAGGAACGAACCACGCTGCGGCACGGCGGACAGCGAGGTACGGATCATGCCCGAGCTGTACTCCGTGCTGACCACCAGGACACCGAAGACGACCATCGCGAGCTGACCGAGGATCATCCCGGAGAAACTGAGGTAGGTCGGGTCGAAGGTGGCCTGCTCCAACGCGGGGAGTTCGTCGAACTGGGAGTTCATCAGTGCGCAGAGTGCCGCGCTCATCGCCACGGTGACAGCGAACGCGGAGATCAGGGTCCAGGTGGTGGAGGAGACCGTACGGATCTTGGTCCACTCGGAGGTCAGGACCGCGGGTACCGATGCCATCGTCGTCACGCCCCCTTTCCGGGGCCGGAGGTGCCGGAGGTGAAGCTGTCGCGCTGCTGGTTCCACTGCTCGCCCCACTGGGGGCCCGCGGGCGGTGGCGGCCACCCGGCGTGGTCCGCATGGGCGTGGTACTCCACGGAGTCCGCCGTCATCTGCATGAACGCCTCCTCCAGCGAGGCCCGCTGGGCGCTCAGCTCATGCAGCACGATCTGGTGCTGCGCGGCCAGCTCGCCGAGCTGTTCGCTGGTGGCGCCGTCGATCTCCAGCACGCCGCTCCCCGATTCGACCGCGACGATGCCCGCCTCGTGCAGCACATCGCGCAGCCGTTCCTGCTGCGGGGAGCGCATCCGTACGTAACTGCGCGAGTTCTGGTGGATGAAGTCGGCCATCGAGGTGTCGGCGAGCAGCCGGCCCTGGCCGATGACGATCAAATGGTCCGCGGTGAGTGCCATTTCGCTCATCAGATGCGAGGAGACGAAGATCGTCCGGCCTTCCGCCGCGAGTGCCTTCATCAGATTGCGGATCCAGTGAATTCCCTCGGGGTCCAGACCGTTGACGGGTTCGTCGAACATCAGGATCTCGGGATCGCCGAGCAGCGCGGCCGCGATTCCGAGCCGCTGGCCCATTCCGAGGGAGAACGACTTGGACTTCTTCTTCGCCACCGCGCTCAGGCCGACGGTGTCGAGGACTTCCGGGACGCGGCTCTCCGGGATGCGATTGCTCTGCGCGAGACAGAGCAGATTGTTGTACGCGCTGCGTCCTCCGTGCATCGACTTGGCGTCGAGCAGCGCACCGATGTGCTTCAGGGGTTCCGACAGCTCACGGTAGTGCCTGCCGTCGATCCGCACCGATCCGCTGGTCGGGTTGTCGAGATCGAGCATCATCCGCATCGTGGTGGACTTGCCCGCCCCGTTCGGTCCCAGAAAACCCGTCACCATTCCAGGTCTGACCTGGAATGAAAGGTGGTTGACGGCAACCTTGTTGCCGAAGCGCTTGGTGAGGCCATCAAGCTCGATCATGCGTTCACGCTAGAACGGCCGCGCGCCCGGCGCCACCACAACGGTGGAACCGGGCGCGCGAAGGGTACAGCTGAGGTACCGCGGCGTCAGCGGGTCTGCTGAGCCGGGACACCACGGGTGACGGGCTCGTCGTCCACCGGCGAACCCGCGGCGGCCACCGCGGCACCGGTCAGCGTCGCCAGCATCTCGCGGACGTTGGTCAGCTGCGCGTTGATGGAGTCGCGGCGGTTGGTGAGCGCCGCCAGCTCGCGCTCCGATTCGCTGCGGATCCGGTCGGCCTTGGCGTTCGCGTCGGCCACGATGTCCTCGGACTGGCGCTGCGCGGTCTCCACGGTCTGACGCGCCCGGCGCTCGGCGTCCGTACGGAGCTTCTCGGCCTCCAGACGGAGCTGCTCGGCGCGGTGCTCGATCTCGGCGAGACGCTTCTCGGCCTTGGCCTGACGGGACGCGAGGTCGCGCTCCGACTGGTCGCGGCGCTTGGCCAGGTTGGTCTCGAAGTCCGCGGCGGCCTGGGCGGCCTTGGCGCGGGTCTCCTCGAAGAGGGCGTCGGCCTCCTCGCGCTTCTGCGCCGCGTCCTTCTGGGCCTCGGTACGCAGCGCGTTGGCCTCACCCTTGGACTTCTCGACGATGCGGACGCCCTCGTCCTCGGCCTTCGCCTTGCGCTCGGCGGCGAACGACTCGGCGTCGTTGCGCACCTGCTGGGCGGCCGACTCGGCGAGCTCGCGGTGCTGCTCGGCGGCGCGACGGGCCTCCTCGCGCAGGTCCTTCGCCTCCTCCTCGGCGAGGCGGAGAATCTTCTCCACACGCGCACCGAGACCCGCGTACGACGGCTCTGCGTCGTTCACCTGGGCCTGGGCGTTCTGCGTTTCGAGGTGGAGCTCCTCGATGCGCTTCTCCAGGGACGTGATGCGGGTCAGAGCACTGTCACGGTCGGCGACGAGCTTGGTAATGCGGTCATCCACCTGACCGCGGTCGTAACCACGCCGTACGAGCTCGAAGCCGAAGGGGGAGGAAGGGTCACTCATGGGGTTCCTGTCGAAGTAAGACCGGTGAGGTGATAGAGGGAATCCTAGGGGCCCGGGCGGCGTGTCATCGAGTGGATGCCCGTTTGATCTGGAGAATGACACCCCTTTTGGGTGGCTGACCCCCGGAACCCTTGCCACTCGGAGGGTTGAACGTTCTTGTCGAAGCACGTGACATGGTCGGCCGACTACCCCTCGGACGACTTGCCACTCGATCGAGTGCCTGCCGAGGCTCCGGCTTTGACGCCGGTGGACCCGCCACCCGCACCCTTTCCGCCGCCCGACGGTGCCTCGAAGGACTCCAACGCCTCCAGTACGTCCTGGACGCGGGAGATCTCCGTGTTGATGTCTTTGCGCCGGCGCACCAAGATGTCGAGCTCGCGCCGCCCCTCGTCGACCGTCCGCTTCGCCTCCTGCTCGGCGTCGCCCCGCAGCTTCTCGGCCTCGCGGACCATGCTGGCCTTCTTCTGCTCGGCCTCCTTCAGCAGCGACTCGGCCCGCTTCACCGCGGCGATCCGGACCTTGCTCGCCTCCGAATTCGCGTCCGCCAGCAACTCCTTCGCCTTCGCCGCGGCCTCCTCGCGCTGCTCGGTCGCCGCCTTCATCAGCTTGTCGACGCGCTCGCCCGCCGTCTTCATCTGCTCGGAGGTCTCCCGCCGGGCCCGGTCGTGCAGCTCCTCGATCTCGGTCTCCAGACGCGCCCGGAGCTCCTCCGCCCGCTCCCGAATGGCCGTGGAGTCCCGCCGCGCGCCGACCAACAATTCGTCCGCGTCCGCACGCGCCCGCTCCACCAGGGTGTTGCCCTCGACGGTCGCCTCGGAGGTGATCCGCACGGCCTCCTTGCGGGCCGCGCCGACCATCGTGTCGGCCTGCTCCTCGGCCTCGGTGGCGGCGCGCAGCGCCTCCTCCTGAGCCTTGTTCATGAGCTGGTCGGCCTGCTCGGCGGCGTCCGCACGACGCTTCGCCGCCGCCTCGCGCGCCTCGTCGAGCAACCGGTCCGCCTCCGCGCGGGCCTCGCCGCGCAGCTGCTCGGCCGCCGCTTCCGCGTCGGTGCGCACCCGCTCCGAGTCCTCACGGGTGCGTGCCGCGTGCTCCTGCGCCGAGGCGACAGTGGCCGCCGCCTCCGCGCGCAGCCGCTCCGCCTCGTCGGTCGTCTCGCCGAGGAGCCGGTCGGCCCGGGCCGTGGCGTCGCTGACGAGGGTCGTCGCCTGCTCTGTCGCCTCGGTACGGATCCGCTCGCTCTCGCCCGTTGCCTCGCCGACGAGCCGGTCGACCTGCGCCGCGGCGTCCGAACGCATCCGGTTGGCGTCCTCGCGGGCCTCCGCACGACTGCGGGAGGCATCCTGCTCGGCCGAGGCCAGCGCGTCCGAAGCCTCGGTACGCATCCGCTGGCTGTACTCCGCGGTGTCCGAGCGCAGCCGCTCCGACTCGGTGATCGCGTCGCTGACGGTCCGTTCGGCCATCGCCTTGGCGGCCTCGGACTCCTCCTGCGCCTCCCGGCGGATCCGGCTCGCGTCCTCGCTCGCCCGCTCCCGCTCCGCGTACGCATCGGCGCGGACCCGGTCCGCCTCCTCCTGCGCCTCGGCCCTCGTCCGCTCCGCCACGTGCTCGGCGGTGGAACGCAGCCCTGCGATCTCCGCCTCGGCCTGCTCCTGGAGCCCGGAGACCGAGTCCCGTACCTGCTGGGCGGTCTGCTCGGCCGCGGAGACCATCTCGGTCGCCCGCGCGTCCGCCTCCTCGACCAGGCGGTGCGCCTCGGCCTGCGCCTCCTCGACCCGCTTGCGGGCGGAGGCGAGCAGCTCCTCGCTCTGCTCGCGGGCGCGCTCGCGCTCCTGGTTCGCCTCGGTGCGCGCCGCGTCGAGGGTCTCCTCCGCCTCGCGGCGGCGCCGGTTCGCCTCCTCCTGGGCGGCGGCCAGCGCCTCGGCGGCCTCGGTGCCCACGCGTTCGGCGGCGGCCGCGGCCTCGGCCCGTACCCGGTCGGCACTGTCCTGGGCCTCGGACTTGAGCCGCTCCGCCTCGGCGGCCGCCTCGCTGCGCAACCGTACGGCGACGGACTCGCCCTCGGCACGCGACTTCGACGCATCCGCCGCGGCCTCGTCGCGCAGCCGCTCGGCCTCGGTCTCCGCCTGTGTCTGCAGGGCGCGCAGCCGCTCGGCGGCCTCCGCGCGCAGTCGCTCGGACTCCTCGTTCGTCTCGCGGCGGATCCGCTCCGCCTCGCCGCGCGCGTCCGCCAGCGTCTGCTCGGCGGCGGCGCCCCGGGTCTCGGCCTCGGTGTGCAGCCGGGACAGCTCGTCGGCGGCCTCGGCCTGCCGGGCGGCGACCGTACGCTCGGTCTCCTCCCGGAGCCCGGCCGCCGCCTGCTCGGCCGCGGCCGTGGTGGACTCCGCCTGCTCCTCGGACTCCGTACGCAGCCGGTCGGCCTCGGCACGGGCCCGCTCCAGCGCTTCCTCGGCCTGGGTGCGCAGGGCCGTGGCGCGCTCGACGGCCTCGGTACGGACCCGGTCGCTCTCGGTGCCCGCGGCGGTCCGCAGTTCCTCGGCGTCCGCCTTCGCCTTGGACAGCAGCTCCTCGGCGGTCTTCGCGCCCTCCTCGATCTGCTGGACGGCCTCGCGGCGGGCCTCGCCCCTGATCCGCTCGCCCTCGGCGACCGCCTCGGAGCGCAGCTGCTCGGCCTCGCCGCGCAGCCTGCGGGCCTCCTCCTGCAGCTCGACGGTCCTGGCCCGGTACTCCTCGGTGTCGTCCTTGGCCGCGCCCTTGAGCTGGTCGGCCTGTTCGGCAGCCTCGCCGCGCAGCCGGTCCGCCTCGGCCTCCGCCTCGCGGCGGATCCGGTCGGCCTCCTCGCTCGCCGCCTTCGTGGTCGACCGTGCGTCCTCGGACGCCTTGGTCAGCACCTCCTCGGCGGTCCTGGCCGCCTTGGCGAGCTGGGCCGCGGTGTCCTCGACCGCCGCCGTGCGGGCCTTCTCGGTCGCCTCGGACTTGATCCGGTCCGCCTCGGCGCGGGCGTCGGCGAGCGCCTGCTCGGCTTCCGCCTTCAGTGCCTCGGCGCCCTTCGTGGCCTCGCCGACCAGCCGGGCGATCTCCGACTTGGCCGTACGGGTGCGCTGCTCGTTCTGCGACTCGGCGCCGGCCAACCGCTTGACCGCGGCGTCCTTCGCCTCGGCGAGGACCTTCTCCGCCTCCAGGCGGGCCTCGCGCAGCTGCGTCTCGGCCTCCTGCATGCGCTGCTCGGCGGCCCGGTTCAGCTCGGCGGTCTGCTGCCGGGTCTGCTCGGTCTCCGCGGTCGTCGACGTACGCAGCTGTTCGGCGTGGCTGGTGGCCTCCTGCGCCTGGCTGGAGGCGGCGCCCAGCAGCCGCTCGGCGTCCTTGCGGGCGCGCAGCAGGATCGCCTCGGCCTCGGATCGGGCGGACTCCGCCTCGGAGCCGAGCCGGTGCCGGGTCTCGTCGGCGAGCCGGGCGGCCTCGGCGCGGGCGGCCGTCAGGGACTGCTCGGCCTCGGCCCGGGACTCGTCGAGCAGCCGGCGGGCCTGGGACTCGGTTCTGGCCCGGAGCTGTTCGGCCCAGGCGACGTTCTCGTTGACATGCGACTCGACGGTCTGGCGGCGCTCCGCCAGCTCCTGGTCGAGGCGCTGCCGTCGCTGCACGGCCTCGTTGTGCAGCTCGGCCTGCAGCCGTGCCTGGTGCTCGGCGTGCTCCTGCAGGATCCGCTGCGTCTGCGCCCGGGCGTCACGGAGTTCGCGCTCGGCGTCGGTGCGCAGCTGTTCGGCCTGGATCTGGGCATTACGGAGCAGCTGTTCGGCCTGGTAACCGATGTCCGCGCTGTCGTATGCGGGACGGGTCGCGAGATTGCGCCGAGCCTCGTGCAGCTTGGCGCGCAAGACCTCGACCTGGTAACCGAGGTCCTCGGCGTGCTGGACGGCCTTCTCCCGGTCGGTCCTCAGCCGGTCCATCTCGGCTTCGAACCGCGAGAGATGGTCGTCTTCAGCTCGGTGGCTCTCCTGGCGTTCGTAGCCCCGCACTGCGCGGTCCCATCCGTCCCCTGGTCGCAACTCTCCAAATGAGTACCGCTCGCCGGCGAACGGTCCCCCGGGGAATGGTGACAGATCAACGGCTGGGGACGCGGCGCGGCCCCGACCCGGCCCCGGCCCGGAACCGCCCACTCTACCGGGCCGGGTATCCGGAGGTCAGTGCTCCGCTGCGGACGTGACCAGTTCGGTGAGAACGCCGTGGCAGTCCTTGGGGTGCAGGAAGGTGATCCGCGACCCCATCGACCCGGTCCTGGGCTCGTCGTACAGCACCCTGACCCCCTTGGAACGGATGTCCGCGGCGTCCTCGTCGACGTCTGCGGTGCCGAAGGCGATGTGATGGACCCCCTCGCCGTTCTTGGCCAGCCATTTTCCGACGGCCGAGTCCTCGCGGGTGGGTTCCAGGAGCTGGAGGTACGAGGCACCGCCGTCCGAGGTCTCGTTGATCTTGAGCATGGCCTCGCGTACGCCCTGCTCCTCGTTGACCTCGGAGTGGAAGACTTCGAAGCCGTAGGTCGCCCGGTAGAACTCGACGGTTTTGTCGAGGTCGAAACAGGCGATTCCGATGTGGTCGATTCGCGTCAGCATGGACAACAGTGGAGCGCTCCACCGATGGTTACGCAACGTGCGCGCGATCACACCCGCTGCTGGATGACGGGCGGCGTCACCGCTCAGTACATTCGAGTAAACCCTCGTTCACATCTAATCCAAGGGGCCGTGCCTCATGTCTGGAACGACCGGTACCACCTCAGTGATCGTCGCGGGCGCCCGTACGCCCATGGGCCGTCTCCTCGGCTCCCTGAAGAGCTTCTCCGGAGCCGATCTCGGCGGCTTCGCCATCAAGGCCGCGCTGGACCGGGCCGGTATCGGCGGCGACCAGGTCGAGTACGTGATCATGGGCCAGGTGCTCCAGGCCGGGGCGGGACAGATCCCGGCACGCCAGGCCGCGGTCAAGGCCGGTATCCCGATGAGCGTTCCCGCGCTCACCGTCAACAAGGTCTGCCTCTCCGGCCTCGACGCGATCGCCCTGGCCGACCAGCTGATCCGCGCGGGTGAATTCGACGTCGTCGTCGCCGGCGGCCAGGAGTCCATGACCAACGCCCCGCACCTGCTCCCGAAGTCCCGCGAGGGCTACAAGTACGGCGCGATCGAGATGCTCGACTCGATGGCGTACGACGGTCTGACCGACGCCTACGAGAACATCCCGATGGGCGAGTCCACCGAGAAGCACAACACCCGCCTCGGTCTGAGCCGCGCCGACCAGGACGAGATCGGCGCCCTGTCCCACCAGCGCGCCGCCGCCGCCCAGAAGAACGGTCTCTTCGAGGCCGAGATCACCCCGGTCGAGATCCCGCAGCGCAAGGGCGACCCGATCCTCTTCTCCAAGGACGAGGGCATCCGTGCCGAGACGACCGTCGAGGCCCTCGGCAAGCTCCGGCCCGCTTTCGCCAAGGACGGCACGATCACCGCGGGCACCGCCTCGCAGATCTCCGACGGCGCCGCCGCGGTCGTCGTGATGAGCAAGGCCAAGGCCGAGGAGCTGGGCCTGGACTGGATCGCCGAGATCGGCGCCCACGGCAACGTGGCGGGCCCGGACAACTCGCTCCAGTCGCAGCCGTCCAACGCGATCAAGCACGCGCTGAAGAAGGACGGGCTGAGCGTCGACGACCTCGACCTCATCGAGATCAACGAGGCGTTCGCGGCCGTCGCCCTCCAGTCGATGAAGGACCTCGGCGTCTCCCCGGAAAAGGTGAACGTCAACGGCGGCGCCATCGCGCTCGGCCACCCGATCGGGATGTCCGGCGCCCGCGTGGTGCTGCACCTGGCGCTGGAGCTGAAGCGGCGCGGCGGCGGCACGGGTGCGGCGGCGCTGTGCGGTGGCGGCGGTCAGGGCGACGCGCTGATCATCCGCGTCCCCGGCAAGTAGTCCTCGTCACGTACGCACAGAGCGAACCGAACGGAGCGGTGATGGTGGACGTCCCCACCCTGGTCGAGCAGGCCCGTGAAGGCCGGCCGCGAGCCGTGGCCCGGCTCATCTCCCTCGTGGAGGGGGCGTCGCCGCAGCTGCGCGAGGTGATGGCGGCCCTCGCGCCACTGGCCGGGAACGCGTATGTCGTCGGGCTCACCGGTTCACCGGGTGTCGGCAAGTCGACCTCGACCTCGAGGCTCGTCTCGGCGTACCGGCGGGCCGGAAAGCGGGTCGGCGTCCTCGCCGTCGACCCGTCGTCGCCGTTCTCCGGCGGCGCGCTCCTCGGCGACCGGGTCCGGATGTCGGAGCACGCCTCCGACCCCGGCGTCTACATCCGCTCCATGGCCACCCGCGGCCACCTGGGCGGCCTCGCCTGGGCGGCGCCGCAGGCGATCCGGGTGCTGGACGCGGCGGGCTGCGACGTGATCCTGGTGGAGACGGTCGGGGTCGGCCAGTCGGAGGTGGAGATCGCCTCCCAGGCCGACACCTCGGTGGTGCTCCTCGCGCCCGGCATGGGCGACGGCATCCAGGCGGCGAAGGCCGGAATCCTGGAGATCGGCGACGTGTACGTCGTCAACAAGGCCGACCGGGACGGCGCGGACGCCACCGCCCGCGAGCTCAACCACATGCTGGGTCTCGGGGAGTCCCGCGGCCCCGGCGACTGGCGGCCGCCGATCGTGAAGACGGTCGCCGCCCGGGGCGAGGGTATCGACGAGGTCGTCGAGGCCCTGGAGAAGCACCGGGCGTGGATGGAGGAGCACGGAGTGCTCGCCGAGCGGCGCATGGCCCGCGCGGCCCGCGAGGTCGAGACGATCGCCGTCACGCGGCTGCGTGAGCGCATCGGTGATCTGCACGGCGACCGCCACATCGGCGCGCTCGCCGAACGCATCGTGGCGGGCCGTCTGGACCCGTACGCGGCAGCGGACGAACTGGTGGCGGGGATCACGAGCGAGTCCTGACAGGCAGGCACCGAGGGGCGAGGGGCGGCATGCGGGCCGCCCCACGCCCGCTCGCCCTCGTCAGCCGTTCGGGTGAGTCGTCCGCACCGCAGTCCTAGGCGGGCCGTGACCGGCGCATGGCAGGATGACGTACCACACGTGTCATGCACACCGGGGGGAAGCGACACATGCTGGGGCCGCTGCGTGAGGACTCGCCCAGACGGATCGGACCGTACGGGATACGGGCCCGGCTCGGCGCGGGCGGCATGGGGGAGGTCTTCCTCGGAGACCCGGGCGACGGCGGGGATCCCGTCGCCCTCAAGACGGTGCGCCGCGATGTGGCGCAGGACCCCGGCTTCCGGCACCGTTTCCGCCGCGGGATCGCGGTCGCCCGCTCCGTCACCAGCCCCTTCCTCGCCCCGCCGCTCGACGGGGACGCGGACTCCGAAGTGCCCTGGCTGGCCACCGGATACGTGGCCGGGCCGACCCTGTCCGCCGGGCCGGTGCGATGGACGAGGGCGAGGTGCGGATGCTCGGCGCCGGGCTCGCCCGCGCGCTCGCGGCCGTCCATGCGGCCGGGGTCGTGCACCGGGATGTGAAGCCCGGCAATGTGATGCTCGCCGAGGACGGTCCGCGGGTCATCGACTTCGGGATCGCGCGGGACGGCAACGCCACCCCGCTGACCACCACCGGCCGAATGGTCGGCAGCCCCTCCTTCATGTCCCCGGAACACGTGGCGGGCAGCGGGCGCGTCACCTTCGCCTCCGACGTCTTCTGTCTCGCTTCCGTGCTCTGCTTCGCCGCCACCGGCCGCGATCCCTTCGGCGACGGGCCGGTCGCCGCCGTGCTCTACCGGGTCAAGTACGTCGAGGCCGATCTCGAAGGCGTACCGGACGCGCTGCGCGCCGTACTCGCCGACTGCCTGGCCGCCGACCCCGCCGACCGCCCCACCGCCGCCGGACTCGCCGAGCGGCTCGCCCCCGGCGCAGCGCAGCAGTGGCCCGAGCCGGTGCGGCAGCACATCGCCGAGTACGGCAGGGAACTGGCCCGGGTCCGCGCCCTCGACGGACCGCTGCTGCCCGGTTACACGCCGACCGAGGCGGCCACCGGCAGCCGCGCCCCCGTTGCTCAGCTGCCCACGCAGGGAACCGACTTCGCGCCGGGTCTGCACCTGGTGGAGACCCAGGGCCCGGCCTTGCCCGGCCGGAACCACCCCGACGCAGCCGCCGCGCCCTGATGGCGTCCCTGGCCCTGCTCGTCATCGGGGGCGCGGCGACCGGCGGACTCCTGGCGCTTCGGGACCGCGACGGCGACAACAACACCGCATCCCCGGGCGGCAGTCCGGCGCGGAACACAGTGATGGTCGCCGGGGTGGACGACCAGGGCGGCCCGGACGGTTCCGGAACCGTTCCGTACGGCCGGGAGGTCCGCCCGAAGGACTGGAAGCCCTGGAAGTCCTCGACCGGCAGCAACGGGCCCTTCGGCTGCACGGCCAACAGCACGGTCGTGGTCTGCCGCGACACCGCCGGTGCCTATCAGGCCCTGTCCGCGGTGGACGGCCGGAAGCTGTGGAGACTCGACACCCAGGAGCAGGGGGGCGGGGCCGGAGTGAGTCCCACCGGACAGTTCTTCATGCCGTCCGACTCCAGCCGTCCGACCGTGTACGGGGACATGGTGTTCATGGCGAGCGGTGACCGGCTTCTCGGGGTGGACGCGGCCACCGGTGAAACCCGCTGGCAGCAGCGCGCGGGCGGAGCACACACCCGGTCAGCTGGCCCTCGATGTGCCGTACGGCCGGCTGG
This sequence comes from Streptomyces sp. NPDC048496, assembly GCF_043200055.1. Classification (NCBI taxonomy): domain Bacteria; kingdom Bacillati; phylum Actinomycetota; class Actinomycetes; order Kitasatosporales; family Streptomycetaceae; genus Streptomyces; species Streptomyces sp. NPDC048496. The sequence goes on from NZ_JBICXB010000013.1 coordinate 76,394, forward strand.
ACCTGCCCGACGGGGAGGAGCACCCCGTCCAGGTGACCGACGAGGGCGGGCGGCTGGTCGCCGCGTCCAAGGACCTGGAGGCGGTCTCGGGGACCGCCACGGACCGGGGCACGCCCAACGCGTCTCAGGCGCCGGGAAGTTCCGGCAGCGGCGGCGGCACCGACGACGACAGAGGCGGCGACCGCCACGGCGGCGACGACAACCGCGACGACGACGCGAACACCCCCGGCCGCGGCGAGGGCATCCGGGCGGAGATGGCCGCGATCACGGCGTCGGAGGACCTGTCCCGCCGGGTGCCGGAGCGCGGCTCGCGCGACGAGATCGCCCGCACACGCGCGCTACGGCTTGCCCCGCCGCCCTCGCAAGTGCTCCGCGACCGGCGTCAGCGCCGCGTGCAGGTCCGCCAGTGCCTCCGGCGTCAAAAGGTCCATGAAGTGCTTGCGCACCGATGCGACATGGTGCGGCGCGACCTTCTGCATCGTCTCCGCGCCCGTCTCCGTGAGCACCGCGTACAGACCGCGCCGGTCGGATTCGCAGTTCTCCCGGCGGACCAGCCCCGCCGTCTCCATACGGGTGATCTGGTGCGAGAGCCTGCTCTTGGACTGCAATGTGGCCGCGGCCAGGTCGCTCATCCGCATGCGCTGGTCCTCCGACTCCGAGAGGTTCACCAGGATCTCGTAGTCGTTGTTGGTCAGGCCGAACGGCTGGAGGTCCTTCTCCAGCTGGTGCATCAGCAGCCTGCTGACGTCCAGGTGGGTGCGCCAGGCGCACTGCTCCGCGTCGCTCAGCCACCGGGTGGCCGTCTCGGTTTCCATATGTGGATTCTACCTAAGAAGTTGAAAGCCGGACGAAGTGAATTGCTGCAACACCCGGAACCGGCCCGGGGCGCCGGTTCCGGAAGCGGCTCCGGAGCCGGCGCCAGCGCTGGGCGCAGGCGTTCGACGGCACACTCCGCAGACTACCGTTCACAGACCGAAGCGACGCTGGAGGTCCCCCAGCTGGCCGGGCAGACGGGGGTTGGCGCCAGGTTGACCCGCGCCGCCACCCGGGACCCCAGCCTGCTGCGGCGTCGCCCCCGTCGGCTGCTCCGCCATCAGGACCTCGGTCGACTGGAGCAGCACCGTACCCGCGCCGACGAACTCGAACTGGTGCTCCTCGCCCGAGGTCCCGCCGATCCCGGTCAGCGACCTGAGACCGCCCATCACGCCCGTCATATAGCCGTGGTCGTAGTGGTGGCACGGCGAGGGGCAGTCCGCCCAGCCCACCAGGGCCTGCGGATCGACCCGCAGCGGCGGTTCCATGAAGACCACCGGGCCGTTGGACGCGGCCACGAACTTGCCCGTGCCGATCAGGGTCAGGAAGCCCGGCACGATCGACTGCTTGAGCGCCAGCGTCGGCTGGTACGCGAGGAGGTTGCCGGACCGGATCGTCAGGTTCCCGTCGTCCAGGTCGTACGAGTTGACGTCGAAGGCCCGGTCGGCGAGCAGCATCTTGCCGCTGCCCTCGGCCACCACCCAGTCGCTCGCGTGGAGCGGCGAGTGGAAGCTCGTCCGGATCAGCCGTTCGAAGCGCCCGTGGCCGATGCCGTTGAACTCGATCCGCCCGTAGTAGGCGATCATCTTGCCCTTCTGCAGGAACCACTGGCTCCCCTTGAGCTCCACACAGAAGGTGTACGCATTGACGTTGTCGTCCGACGGCAGCGTCATCGGGTCAAAGATCACGGGCGTGCTCACAGCTTCTCCTCCGACGCCTGGACGTACACCGCGCCACTGCCGCTCAGTTCCAGCTGGAACGCCTCGCCGGAGCCGCGCCCCACCATGTCGCGCCAGCCGAGCGCGGTGGAGAGCTTGTTGCGTACGTCGCCGTGGTGGGCGACATAGGCCTGCGGGTCCACGTGCACCTCCCGGCCCGGCGTGATGGGCAGCTCGATCACCCCGCCGTGAGCCATCACCGCGACCGCGCCATGCCCCTTCAGCGTCGTGGTGAACAGGCCCTGCCCGGTCACCTGGCCGCGCACCATCCCCATGACCCCGCCCTGTGACCCCATGAACATCGTGCCCTGCTGCAGCGTCCCGTCGAAGGCGAGCAGCCGGTCGGCCTCCACGTAGAGGGTGTCGCCGGCCAGGTTGATGACCTGGATGTGGTGGCCGCCGTGGCCGAACATCACCGTGCCGCTGCCTTCGACGGTCATCAGCGGCGTCGCCTCATTGGCCATCCGGCGGCCGATCATCGACATCACGCCGCCCTGGCCGCCCTGGATGTTCGGGGTGAACGACACCTCGCCGCGGTACGCGAGCATCGCGCCGCGCTGGCTGAACATCTTCTGGCCGGGGATCACCGTCGCCTCGACCATCTTCGAGTTGATCTCACGGAACGGCATCAGACATCGCCCCCGATGGTGTTCCGCTCGCTCGGCTGCACGTAGACGAGTCCCTCGCCCTCGAATCTGATCTGGAACGACTCGCCCGAGCCCTCGCCCATCAGCGTCCGGAAGTTGACCCCGGACTGGAAGTGCTGCTGCAGATTGCCCTGGTGGGCGATGTACGCGCCGGGGTCGACGAACAACGGGTACTGGGCGGTCACCCGCAGCACCACGGCCGAACCGTCCGACATGATCGCCGCCTGGCCGGTGCCCTCGACGGTGGTGGTGAACAGGCCGTTGCCGGTCGCCCCGCCGCGCAGCCCGGTGAAGGTGGTGCCGGTGTGCAGCCCGGCATCGGTGCAGAGCAGGTTGCTCGCCTCCACGTAGAGCTTCTCGCCGCGCAGCGAGACGAGGTTGATCTCGCTCGCGCGGTCGGCGAAGTAGCAGGTGCCCTGCCCCCTCACCTCCATCACGGTCATCTGCTCGCCGGTCAGCCGACGGGTCACCATGCCGCGGATGCCCTCACCGCCGCCGGTCATCTTCTTGAACGCCATCCGGCCGTCGTACGCGACCATCGAGCCGTTCTTCGCCTTGACGGCGTCGCCGGTCAGATCGACGGCGAGCGTCTTGCTGCCTTGGAGTCGGAACATTGCCACCCGGGTGACGGTAGCGGGAGGGGGCCCAGCCCGACAGGGTCCGTGGACCTATCCGGACCCTGAGCCGACCCTGATATGCGCCGATACGTTCCCCGGAGTGTCAACCGGCCCCCGCCCCCGGGCCCGGTGGGTGCCGATGCCACAATGGGACGCGCTTGTGCCTGTATTCACAAGCTGTGACGACCCTCCCACCGAAGGTGCCCTCGTGGACATCAAGACCGCTACCGCCCTGCACCGGCTGCGCCTCATCTCGATCCCCGAGGCGCTCTCCTTCCCGGCGCTGATCATCTTTGGCTCGATCCTCAGCCGTGTCTCGGACATCGACTTCCTGATGATGCCGCTCGGCATCCTGCACGGCGTGCTCTTCGTGATCTACGCCGTCCTGCTGCTCGACGTCTGGTCCAAGACCAAGTGGCCGTTCAAGCGCGTCGCGTTCTTCTTCCTGCTGGCGCTGCTGCCGTTCGGCGGGCTGTACGGCGACAAGATCCTCAAGCGCTACGAGGCCGACGGGGTCATCGCCGCCCGCGCCCGCCGGGAAGGCGTGGTCAGCGCATGATCGTCGCCTTCTCCGTCAGCCCGCTGGGGGTTGGCGAGGACGTCGGCGAGTACGTCGCCGACGCCGTCCGGGTCGTCCGCGAGTCGGGGCTGCCCAACCGCACGGACGCCATGTTCACCTGCATCGAGGGTGAGTGGGATGAGGTCATGGATGTCGTCAAGCGCGCCGTCGCGGCCGTCGAGGCCCGAGCCGGACGGGTCTCCCTCGTACTGAAGGCCGATATCCGGCCCGGTGTCACCGACGGTCTGACTTCCAAGGTCGAGGCGGTCGAGCGGTACCTCGCCGGCTGACGCCTCTCCGCGCCACCCGGAGACCCCCCGCGCCGCACGGCGAGGGGGGTCTCTGTCACCCGGGGTGCGTTTCGGGCTCCACCGCCAGCGCGATCCCGAGCGGCGTCCGCTCGTACAGCACCTGGTGCCCGTACCGCCGCGAGGTCAGCAGCCCCGCCGCCCGCAGCACCGACAGATGTTCCGACACGGAGGACGGCGCGAGGCCGAGCCGGTGGGCGAGGGCGGTCGTTCCCGCCGGTTCGTCGAGCATGCACAGGACATCGGCCCGCGCCCGCCCGAGCAGCCGCGCGAGCGTCTGCGGCGTACGGTCGGCGGGTTCCGTCCACAGACCACCGATCCCGCGCGCCGGATAGATCACCGCGGGCTGGTAGGGCGGCTCGTACCCGCTGACCACATCCGGCCAGGCGAAGACGCTCGGCATCAGGACGAGGCCCTGCCCACCGAGCACCCGGGAGTGCCGGCCCCGCATCCCGACGAGCGTGAGCGTCGAGTCCGCCCAGCTCAGCTGGGGACTCAACTCACCGAGCAGCCGCGCGAAGCCGACCGCGGCGAGCCGGCGCGAGTGGTACGCGATGTCCGCCTCCAGCAACGCGCGCAGCCGCGGCCAGTCCGGCTCGACCAGGACCCGCCACGCCTGTTCCAGAAGCGCGGACAGCTCCCGCTGCGCGCGGGCGGGGTCGCCGAGCATCGCCCGTCCGGCGGGGGAGTCCAGCGCCCCCGGCACACACGCGAGCGTCAGCGCCAGATCCTCACGGACGAGCTCGGGGCCGATGGCGCGTACCCCGGCGATCTCCTCCTCGAACGAGGCGTAGGGCCCGAGCGGTGGCGGGGAAAGAAAGTCCGGATTGTGCCCGCTCTCCGGCATCAGCGACCACAGCGGCCCGAGGTCCAGCCCCGCGGCGGCGCTCCGGATGCGCCGCAGCCACGGCTCGTGGTATCCGTGCCGCCCGGGGCGCAGGAGGGTGCGGACCGCCTGTTGCGTCTCCCAGAGCGGGGAGAGGGCGAACCTGCAGCGCAGCAGATCGCTCTCGTCGAAATGCAGATGGAACGGCATCGGCGCACCTCGCGAAGATTCGGTGTCAGCCGAAAGTCTATGGAGTGCGGGCCGTGCTCCTCCACGCTGCGTCCATGCCGAGCAACAGCCCCGCCCCGGCGGGCGGCCCCCGCGATGCGGTGGATCCCCCGAGCGGCCCGACGGGCCCCTCACCCCAGGACCCGTCAGCCGCATGCCGCGCCGCGAACGTCCGCCCCGCAGGAGCGGCGCCGTCCCCGGCCCCGTCCCCGGAGCGCGCCGACCCCAGTGACCCGAACCCGTCGCCCGCGCTCCGGGCTCCGGCTTCCGCCCCGGACCCCGGCACCCCCCGCGGCTACCGCGCCGTCATCGCCGTACGGGAGTTCCGTGCCGTCTTCGCCGCACACCTGCTCTCCCTCCTCGGCGTCGTCGTCAGCGAGATCGCGCTCACCGTCCTCGTCTACGACCTCACCGGCTCGCCCCTGCTCAGCGCCCTCACCTTCGCGCTCGGTCTCCTCCCGTACCTCGTCGGCGGCACGCTCTTCGCCGGGGTCGCCGACCGCTACCCCGCCCGCCGGGTCCTGGTCACCTGCGATCTGATCTGCGCGGGCTGTGTCGCCGTCATGGTGCTGCCCGGCACCCCCGTCGGCGGGCTCCTCGCGCTGCGCTGTCTCGTCGCCTCCGTGTCGCCCGTCTTCACCGGGACGCGTATGGCCGCGCTCACCGACATCCTCGGCGAGGGCGATCTCTATGTACTGGGCCGCTCGCTGCTGCGGATCGTCTCGCAGAGCGCACTGCTGATCGGCTTCGGGGTGGGCGGTGTGCTGCTCGCCGCGGTCTCCGCGCGCGGGGCGATCACGATCACCGTCGGGACCTTCCTCTGCTCGGCGGCGCTGCTCCGCTTCGGGACCCGGGACCGGCCCGCCCGGAGCGGCAGCGGCGCAGGCGGCGCCCTGCTCAAGGACTCGCTCGCCGGAGCCCGTACCGTCCTCGCCGACCGCAGGATCCGCGCGCTGATGCTGCTCTTCTGGCTGCCGCCGATGTTCGTCGTGGCACCCGAGGCGCTCGCCGCACCGTACGCGGACGAGATCGGTGTCGGCCCGGCCGCGCTCGGACTCCTCATGTGCGCGATGCCGGTCGGTCACATCGGTGCTGAGCTGTACGTGGGCGCGGTGCTCGCCCCGCGCCTGCGCTCCAGGATCGTGCTGCCGGTCGCCGCCGCGGGGCTGCTGCCCCTCGTGCTGTACGGGTTCCGCCCCGGCATGGTGCTGAGCGTCGTCGCGCTCGCGCTGGCCGGGGTGGGGGCGGCGTACGTCATCGGCCTCGACCAGTGGTTCGTCGACGCCGTCCCGGAGGAGCTGCGGGGCCGGGCCATGACCCTGCTCACCGCCGGGCTGATGACGGTCCAGGGCGTCGGCATGGCCCTCGCCGGCCTCGCCGCCGAATTCGTCCCCGTACATCAGGTGGTCGCCGGGGCCGCCGTGATCGGTACGGTGTGCACGCTCGTCCTCGTCCGCGAGGTCAGGAGCACGGAACCCGTGCACGGTCCTCGGACCGAAGTACGAGACGGGGCTGACCAGCATATGACCAGTGGGTAAGGTCGATCCCGTGCCGAAGCCGCTCAGTCTCCCGTTCGACCCCATCGCCCGCGCCGACGAACTCTGGCAGCAGCGCTGGGGTCCCGTCCCCTCGATGGCGGCGATCACCTCGATCATGCGTGCGCAGCAGATCCTGCTCGCCGAGGTCGACGCGGTCGTCAAACCGTACGGACTGACCTTCGCGCGGTACGAGGCACTGGTGCTGCTCACCTTCTCCAAGGCCGGTGAGCTGCCGATGTCCAAGATCGGCGAGCGGCTGATGGTCCATCCCACCTCCGTAACGAACACCGTGGACCGGCTGGTCAGGTCGGGTCTGGTCGACAAGCGCCCCAACCCGAACGACGGCCGAGGCACCCTCGCCTCGATCACCGGCAAGGGCCGAGAGGTCGTCGAGGCGGCCACCCGGGACCTGGTGGACATGGAGTTCGGGCTCGGGGTGTACGACGCCGAGGAGTGCGAGGAGATCTTCGCACTGTTGCGCCCACTGCGGATCGCGGCCAAGGACTTCGAGGAGAAGTAGCGCCGCGCGCCCCCCGGCCCGCTGCAAGATCGCCCCCGGCGCCCGGTTACGCTCGACGTCATGAAACGCAGTGTGCTGACCCGGTACCGGGTGATGGCCTACGTCACCGCCGTCATGTTGCTGGTGCTCTGCACCTGCATGGTCTTCAAGTACGGCTTCGACACCGGTGCGGGGCTGACGCTCGTCGTCTCCCAGATCCACGGTGTGCTGTACATCATCTACCTGATCTTCGCCTTCGACCTGGGCTCCAAGGCGAAGATGCCGCTCGGCAAGCTCCTCTGGGTGCTGGCCTCCGGCACGATCCCGACGGCCGCGTTCTTCGTCGAGCGCAAGGTCGTCCAGGAGGTCGAGCCGCTGATCGCGGACGGCTCCCCGGTGACAGCCAAAGCCTGACCCGAACCGCCCCGTGCGAAGCACCGGGCGGTTTGTCATCGACATTTACTAGGACGTCCTAGTAAATTGGGGTCCATGGACGCTGACGCGATCGAGGAAGGCCGCCGACGCTGGCAGGCCCGTTACGACAAGGCCCGCAAGCGTGACGCGGACTTCACCACGCTCTCCGGGGACCCGGTGGAGCCCGCGTACGGGCCCCGCCCCGGGGACACGTACGAGGGATTCGAGCGGATCGGCTGGCCCGGCGAGTACCCCTTCACCCGGGGTCTCTACCCGACCGGCTACCGCGGCCGCACCTGGACCATCCGCCAGTTCGCCGGCTTCGGCAACGCCGAGCAGACCAACGAGCGGTACAAGATGATCCTCGCCGCGGGCGGCGGCGGGCTCAGCGTCGCCTTCGACATGCCGACGCTGATGGGCCGCGACTCCGACGAACCGCGCTCGCTCGGCGAGGTCGGGCACTGCGGTGTCGCCATCGACTCCGCCGCCGACATGGAGGTCCTCTTCAAGGACATCCCGCTCGGCGACGTCACGACATCCATGACGATCAGCGGACCCGCCGTCCCCGTCTTCTGCATGTACCTGGTCGCCGCCGAGCGCCAGGGCGTCGACCCGGGCGTGCTCAACGGCACGCTCCAGACCGACATCTTCAAGGAGTACATCGCACAGAAGGAATGGCTCTTCCAGCCCGAGCCCCATCTGCGTCTCATCGGCGACCTGATGGAGCACTGCGCGCGCGACATCCCCGCGTACAAGCCGCTCTCGGTCTCCGGCTACCACATCCGCGAGGCCGGGGCGACGGCCGCGCAGGAGCTCGCCTACACCCTCGCCGACGGCTTCGGCTACGTGGAGCTCGGCCTCTCCCGGGGGCTCGACGTCGACACCTTCGCCCCCGGTCTGTCCTTCTTCTTCGACGCGCACCTCGACTTCTTCGAGGAGATCGCCAAGTTCCGCGCCGCCCGCCGGATCTGGGCCCGCTGGATGAAGGAGGTGTACGGGGCGAAGACCGACAAGGCGCAGTGGCTCCGCTTCCACACCCAGACCGCCGGGGTCTCCCTGACCGCCCAGCAGCCGTACAACAACGTCGTACGGACCGCGGTCGAGGCGCTCTCCGCCGTCCTCGGCGGCACCAACTCGCTGCACACCAACGCCCTCGACGAGACCCTCGCGCTCCCGTCCGAGCAGGCGGCGGAGATCGCCCTGCGCACCCAGCAGGTGCTGATGGAGGAGACCGGCGTCGCCAACGTCGCCGACCCGCTGGGCGGCTCGTGGTACGTCGAGCAGCTGACCGACCGGATCGAGGCCGACGCCGAGAAGATCTTCGACCGGATCAAGGAGCGCGGCACCAGGGCGCACCCGGACGGGCAGCACCCCATCGGGCCCATGACCTCCGGCATCCTGCGCGGCATCGAGGACGGCTGGTTCACCGGCGAGATCGCCGAGTCCGCGTTCCGGTACCAGCAGTCGCTGGAGAAGGGCGACAAGCGCGTCGTCGGCGTCAACGTCCACCACGGCTCGGTCACCGGCGATCTGGAGATCCTGCGGGTCAGCCACGAGGTCGAGCGCGAGCAGGTCCGCGAGCTCGCCGTCCGCAAGGCCGCCCGCGACGACGCCCGGGTCCGCGCCTCGCTGGACGCGATGCTGGCCGCCGCCCGCGACGGCTCGAACATGATCGGACCGATGCTGGACGCCGTCAGGGCCGAGGCGACGCTCGGTGAGATCTGCGGGGTCCTGCGGGACGAGTGGGGCACGTACACCGAGCCGCCCGGCTTCTGAGGGTCTTACGGCCTCCCCCGCGACAGGGGGAGGCCGGTGGGGGCCGCCCGCTACGTGGCGGCTGCCGCGCCCAGCCCCGCAAGCAGCAGAACGGTGAAGCGCCGGGCCCAGTCCTCGTCGACGGGCTCGGCGCTCACCAGCGTCCGGTGCACGACCGCACCGGCGATCACATCGAAGATCAGGTCGGCGGTCGAGGCCGCCGACGCCTCGTCCGGTTCGACGGGCAGCTCGCCGCGCTGCTGCGCCCGTTGCCGTCCCAGCAGCACGAGCCGCTTCTGCCGGTCCACGATCGAATCGCGGATCCGGGCCCTCAGCGCGTCGTCACGGGTCGACTCGGCGACCACGGCCATCAGCGCCGTCCTGGTCTCCGGGCGGTCCAGCAGTGCCGCGAACTGCAGCACCACGTTCTGCACATCGGCCGACAGGCTGCCCAGGTCCGGCAGTTCCAGCTCGTCGAAGAGGGCCGCGACGGCGTCCACGACCAGTTCGTTCTTGCCCGCCCAGCGCCGGTAGAGCGTCGTCTTGGCGACCCCGGCCCGCGTCGCCACATCGCCCATCGTCAGCTTCGACCAGCCGAGATCGACCAGGGACGCGCGGCAGGCCTCCAGGATCGCCTCATCGGCCGCGGCGCTGCGCGGTCGTCCCGTTCGCCCAGGTTTGGGGTGGCCGTGGCTCAGCATGCGGTGACCATACCCGCCAGTAAGGAGAACCGGTCGGTCGCGTTCACCGTGAGACAGATCACTGGACGCTCCTGCGCGCGAGGGGTGCGGGACAGTTACGCTACGGGTCGTAGCGTAAGGACGACGGCCAGGCCGTCGTCACGCCACGAGCGAACGACAGCCACATGTGCCGGGTGGGGACCCGGCACCGAGAACAGGCCCTTCGAGGGTCATTGGACCGCGGAGGTCCGCGCGTCCCGCACACCGGCGGGTACCACGGACGGATGCGGTTCCCGGATCGCTTTCCGGAACAGCGTGCCGAGGGGGGAGGATGTACGTATGCAGCCTAGGAACATGTCCATGAGCGGCGTCGTCGACCTCGCCGCGGTGAAGGCGGCCGGCGAGGCCAAGGTGAAGGCGGAGCAGGCCCGTGCCGAGGCCGCCCGGCAAGGTGGCGGCGGCGCCGTCCCCCCGTCCTCCCTGGTGATCGATGTCGATGAGGCGGGCTTCGAGAGCGATGTCCTCCAGCGCTCCGCCGAGGTCCCCGTCGTCATCGACTTCTGGGCCGAGTGGTGCGAGCCGTGCAAGCAGCTGGGCCCCCTCCTGGAGCGCCTGGCCCATGAGTACAACGGCCGCTTCGTGCTGGCCAAGGTCGATGTCGACGCCAACCAGATGCTGATGCAGCAGTTCGGCATCCAGGGCATCCCGGCGGTCTTCGCCGTCGTTGCCGGGCAGGCCCTCCCGCTCTTCCAGGGCGCGGCCCCCGAGACCCAGATCCGGCAGACGCTGGACCAGCTGATCCAGGTCGGCGAGGAGCGGTTCGGGCTCACCGGGATCGCGGTCGACCAGGAGGCCGCCGGCCCGGAGGGCGCCGGGCAGGCTCCGGCCGAGGTGCCCGCGGGACCGTACGATGCACTGCTCGAAGCGGCCGTGCGGGCGCTGGACGCCAATGACTTCGGTGGCGCCGTCCAGGCGTACAAGAACGTGCTCGCCGACGACCCGGCCAACACCGAGGCCAAGCTCGGCCTCGCCCAGGCCGAACTGCTCGCCCGGGTGCGGGACATGGACCCGCAGCAGGTTCGCGACGACGCCGCCGAGAAGCCGACCGATGTGGCGGCGCAGATCGCCGCCGCCGATCTGGATCTGGTCGGCGGCCATGTCGAGGACGCCTTCGGGCGCCTCGTCGAGACCGTGCGCCGGAATTTCGGTGAGGACCGGGACATGGCACGGCTGCGGCTGCTGGAGCTTTTCGAGGTCATCGGCCCCGACGATCCACGTGTCGTCGCGGCCCGCACGGCGCTGGCGCGCGTCTTGTTCTGATGTGACAACGCGGCCGTGGCGTCCCCGGGGCGTCGCGGCCGTTTTCGCGATCCGGCGACAACAGCCACCCTCGCTTTACCAAATCTTGATAAAAGCGCGGACTGTTACTACCAGTAAATCGTGCGCGGGATTCTGTCCGCTTAAGAACCCCAATTCTCCCTTTCCTCCTCGCGAGAGACGCCACCCTGTGTGGCCGGGTGGCGCCGCCCTGGCGCGCCTTGGTTATCGGGCCGTTACTAGCGAGTAACGAACCCCCTTGTGTCGCGGGCGCTAATGCACCACGATCGGCCACGCTCGGTCCGATGACGCCAGCCCGACCGCCAGTCGGCGCGGCGGCCGTTCGGGTCCCCACCGAGTGGGTCGGCGGCAGTGGCGCCGACCGCGGACAGGGGGGTTCCTGCCGTCCGGCAGGGCCTGTCCGAACAGGTTGCGCGATTGCGTGGCCAGTGGTTGTCGCTCGGGGGTGATCGCCGGTGATTCGGACGCGGTTCCTGCCTCCGTGCGCGGGCGCTCTCCTTCCCGAGGACGTAGCACTTCTCCCATCCCAGGACGGGCCCAGGCCCGGACCGGAGATGTACGTCCGAGAAGGAGGAAGAAAAATATGAGTTCCCAGGTTCGTGGCGGCACCAGATGGAAGCGTTTCGCTCTGGTCATGGTGCCGAGCGTGGCGGCGACCGCCGCGGTGGGCATCGGTCTCGCCCAGGGCGCCCTCGCGGCGTCGTTCAGCGTGTCCGGCCAGAGCTTCAAGGTGACCGCGGACAGTCTCGTCGGCCACAACTTCGTGCAGTACGGCAGCGTGGCCACCGGCACGGATCCTCAGGGCAAGGACGGGGCGCACGCCGTGGCCGTGTCCGGCTTCAGCGATGCCACGATCACCAACATGTGCCAGTCGGTGGTCACTCCGAACCTTCCGTTCGGTCTCGGCACCGTCACGCTGCGGCTGACGGCGGGTACGAACCCGCAGAAGCCGGTCGAGGCGACCAATCTGTACCTGGACATCGCCGAGCTCAACGCGGACGCCGAGTTCAAGAACATCGACATCGGTGTTGCTGCGGGTTCCCTCAGGAACCCGAACAACCCTGATTCGATAGGCATCCAGCCTCGCACCCAGGCGAACCCGAACGGTTTCGCGCAGCGCGCCGAGGAAGCCAAGCTGACCAACGTGCAGCAGACGGCGTGGGCGACCACCGCCGGCACCTTCAAGCTCAGCAACCTGAGCCTGCGGCTGAAGTCCGGCGACAAGCCCTGCTACTAGGGCACTTGCCCAGGGTGGCCGGGGTACCCGCCACGGACCTCCGGCCGCCCGCCCCTTCTCTTCTCACAGCAGTACCGGTTCCAGGGAGCTGTTTTCCATGAGCCCCGAGTCCACAGGGCAGAACGAGCACTACCTCCGCGTCTTCCGGCGGGGATTCCGCACCTGGCGGGGTAACCGGCCGTTCTGGGCGGGCCTGTTCACCATGGTGGGTGGTCTACCCATCGCGTACTTCCCGTACGCCAACATGCATCTCGGCAACGTCACGCTGGCGATGTCCACGACCGCCGGTGCGGGATCGCTGATCATTGGGGTCCTGCTGATCACGCTGGGCCTCACCATGTGGTTCCACCACATCGTGAGAGTGTTCGCCGGAGTCGCCGCGATCCTGCTGGCGCTGATCTCCATACCGGTCGCCAACATCGGCGGATTCCTGATCGGTTTTCTGTTCTCCCTGCTCGGTGGAGCGCTCTCCATCTCCTGGGCCCCGGGCGAGCCGAAGCCGACCGCCGCACATGGCGGTGCTCAGGGCGCGGTGTTCAAGGACGCCGGGTCCGGTACGCAGGAGCCCGAGCCCGAGTTCCAGAGCGCGGCATCGGTGCCCCAGCAGCCGCAGCAGTACGACGCGACAGCAGAGGTCGAGGGCGGGAGGCATCGTGGGGAGTGACGAGACGCAGCTGAACTCGGCCGGTGAGGACCTCTCGACAAGAAGCGGACCGCGTCACGCGGCCCCCAGGAAGTCGCTGCTGACGAAGCTTCACATACCCGCGGGCAAGGCGTTCGCTCTCGCCGCGATGCCGACGGCCGTCTTTGTCGGGATGGGGCTCACCCCCAGGCTTGCGCTCGCCGACGACGCGACGGACATCCCCTTCGCGCCGGGCCCCTGCGTGACCCGCTCCGACGAGCCGAGCCAGTCGCCGGAACCCTCGGCGTCCGCGTCGGAGACGAAGACGCCGTCCCCGTCCGCCAGTGCGTCCACCGGTGCCGGCGGCAGCGGTGCGGACCAGAGTCCCGAGGCGACGCCGAAGCCGTCGGCGACCCCGTCGGCGAACGGAGCGGCGGACCAGCAGAGCGTGGCGTCCGCCGCGACGCCGAGCGCCTCGCCGTCGCCCAGCGCGACGAACAACCCGCTCGATCCGCTGGGCGTCGGCGACGCGCTGGGGGACCTCCTCGACGGACCGGATCGGGCGACGGCGAGCCCGTCCGAGAGCGCCACCACCGCGTCCCTGAAGCCGTCGGCCTCCGCGACGAGCGAGCCCACCGAGAAGCCCGTGGTCAAGGTGACGGACGCGGCGAAGGACACGGCCGGCAAGACCGCCGACGCCATCCGCGACGCGGCCGACAAGGCGGGCACGTCGGTCAAGGAGCTCGACGAGAGCGCCAAGGGACTCGACCCCAAGAAGGACGACGACATCCCGGACGGTGCCAAGCAGCCGTTCCCGTGCCCCACGGCCGACCCCGAGGCGCTGGCCGCGGCGGAACGGGAGCAGGGCATCCCCAGGCTTCCGAACCAGCCGTGGATCCTGGAGAGCTCGCTGCTCACCCTGAACGGGCTCGACTACAAGGGCATCGTCGAGGTGGAGAAGGGCGACGGCACCACGAAGAAGGTGCTGAAGTTCACCGCGTCGTCCGTCGACATCAAGGACCTGCACCAGCTGACCGAGGGTCCGGTCGGCACCACCGGCCACGTCCAGGCGCGGAAGGGCTCGACGTCCACCATCCGCAACGGCACGGTGACGATGTATACGGAGGAGCTGAAGGGCAACCTCTTCGGCCTCATCCCGGTCACGTTCAGCCCGCAGACCCCGCCGCCGCTGAACGTACCCTTCGCCTTCTTCACCAAGGTCAAGGTCACCCAGGCCGGCCAGTTCGGCGGCACGCTCAAGGTGCCCGGGCTGCACAACTACTTCACCGGCGGCAACAGTTGATGAAGTGACTCAAGGACCCGTCAGGGAGCCGCACAGGGCTGTGGCCCGCACCCCCGTCGAAGGGGGTGCGGGCCACAGCCGTATGCCGGTGCGATGGCTCGTCAGCCGCGGTCGCTGCCGCCCACGTGGTGCACCCGGACCATGTTGGTGGTGCCGGGGACGCCGGGGGGCGAACCGGCCGTGATGACCATCGTGTCGCCGGCGTTGTAGCGGCTCAGCTTCAGCAGTTCCGCGTCGACCAGGTCCACCATGGCGTCGGTGTTGTCCACGTGCGGCACGACGTGGGCCTCGACGCCCCAGCTCAGCGCGAGCTGGTTGCGGGTGGACTCGTCGGTGGTGAAGGCCAGGATGGGCTGCGCGGCGCGGTAGCGGGAGAGCCGACGGGCCGTGTCACCGGACTTGGTGAAGGCGACCAGCGCCTTGCCGTTCAGGAAGTCCGCGATCTCGCAGGCCGCGCGGGCCACCGAACCGCCCTGGGTGCGGGGCTTCTTGCCCGGCACCAGCGGCTGCAGGCCCTTGGAGAGCAGCTCCTCCTCGGCGGCGACGACGATCTTCGACATCGTCTTGACCGTCTCGATCGGGTACGCGCCCACGCTGGACTCGGCGGACAGCATGACCGCGTCGGCCCCGTCCAGGATCGCGTTGGCGACGTCGGACGCCTCGGCGCGGGTCGGCCGCGAGTTGGTGATCATCGACTCCATCATCTGGGTCGCCACGATCACCGGCTTGGCGTTCCGCCGGCAGAGCTCCACGAGGCGCTTCTGCACCATCGGGACCTTCTCCAGGGGGTACTCGACGGCCAGGTCGCCGCGGGCGACCATCACACCGTCGAACGCCATGACGACGCCCTCCATGTGCTCGACGGCCTGCGGCTTCTCGACCTTGGCGATGACGGGGACCCGGCGGCCCTCCTCGTCCATGATCTTGTGGACGTCCTTGACGTCGTCGGCGTCGCGTACGAAGGAGAGGGCGACCAGGTCGCAGCCCATCCGCAGGGCGAAGCGGAGGTCCTCGACGTCCTTCTCGGACAGGGCCGGGACGTTGACCGCCGCACCCGGCAGGTTGATCCCCTTGTGGTCGGAGATCACCCCGCCCTCGATGACGATGGTCTTGACCCGGGAACCCTCGACCTCGACGACCTTCAGCTCGACGTTGCCGTCGTTGATCAGGATCGGGTCGCCCTTGTCGACGTCGCCCGGCAGTCCCTTGTAGGTCGTACCGCAGATCGACTTGTCACCGGGGACGTCCTCGGTGGTGATGGTGAACTCGTCCCCGCGGACCAGTTCGACGGGGCCCTCGGCGAACTTCGCCAGGCGGATCTTCGGGCCCTGGAGGTCGGCGAGTACACCGACCGCCCGGCCGGTCTCGGCGGCGGCCCGGCGGACGCGGTCGTAACGGCCCTGGTGTTCCTCGTGGGAGCCGTGGCTGAAGTTGAATCGGGCCACGCTCATGCCGGCCTCGATCAGAGCGACGAGCTGCTCGTGCGAGTCGACGGCGGGACCGAGGGTGCAGACGATTTTGGAACGGCGCATGAGGCGGATCCTATCGGTTTGTTTCGCTGCGGAATATTCCGGCTGGTGGAAGATACAAAGGGGCGCGGGGGTGCTCAGTTGTCGACCTGTCCGAGCGGTTCGGCCTGCCCGGGCTGTGCGGTCCGTCCGAGCCGTTCGACCAGCGCGAAGGTCTGGCCGGCGATCTCCAGCTCCTCGTCCGTCGGCACCACGGCGACCGCGACCCGCGCGTAGTCCGGCGAGATCAGCCTCGGTTCACCGGACCGCACGGCGTTGAGACCGGCGTCCACCGCGAGGCCGAACCCTTCGAGACCGGCGATCGCAGCCTCCCGTACGGGCGCCGAGTTCTCCCCGACCCCCGCCGTGAACACCACGGCATCCACCCGCCCGAGGACCGCCGAATAGGCGCCGATGTACTTCTTCAGCCGGTGCACATAGATGTCGAACGCCAGCGCCGCCCGCTCGTCGCCCTCGTCGATCCGGCGCCGGATCTCCCGCATGTCGTTGTCCCCGCAGAGCCCGACCAGACCGCTCCTCTTGTTGAGCAGGACGTCGATCTCGTCGATTGACATCCCCGCCACCCGCTTCAGATGGAAGGTGACCGCCGGGTCGATGTCCCCGGACCGGGTCCCCATCACCAGCCCCTCCAGCGGGGTCAGTCCCATCGACGTCTCCACGCACCGGCCGCCCGCCACCGCCGACGCCGAGGCGCCGTTGCCCAGGTGCAGCACGATGACGTTGACCTCCTCGGGGGTACGTCCCAGCAGCTCGGCGGCCTTGCGGGAGACGTACGCGTGCGAGGTGCCGTGGAAGCCGTAGCGCCGGATGCGGTGGGCGTCCGCGGTCTCCACGTCGATCGCGTAGCGCGCGGCGTACTCCGGCATCGTCGTGTGGAACGCGGTGTCGAAGACGGCGACCTGGGGCAGGTCGGGGCGGAGCGCCTGTGCGGTACGGATCCCGATGATATTCGCCGGGTTGTGCAGCGGCGCCACCGGGACGAGCCGCTCGATCTCCGCCAGCACCTCGTCGTTGATCACGGTCGGCTCGGTGAAACGCAGGCCGCCGTGCACCACCCGGTGGCCGATCGCCGCCAGCTCGGGAGAGTCCAGCCCCAGCCCGTCCGCGGCCAGCTCCTCGGCCGCCGCCTTCAGCGCCGCCTCGTGGTCGGCGATCCTGCCCGTGCGCTCGCGTGTCCCGGCGCCTCCCGCCCGTCGCCCACCACCACCCTCAACGGAGGCCCTTCGGGCCACCTCTTCTGATTCGGTCAGCGGGGTGTGCAGCAGACGGGAGGTGTCCTCGCCGATCCGCTCGACCAGGCCGATCGCGAGCCGGGAGCGGTCGTCCATGTCGAGGAGCTGGTACTTCACCGATGAGGAGCCGGAGTTGAGGACGAGGACGCGACGGGCCTGCACGGCGGCGGAACCTTTCTTCGTGGGGGTGGTCATCCGGATCACTCCTCGCCCTGCGCCTGGATCGCCGTGATCGCCACGGTATTGACGATGTCCTGGACGAGCGCACCGCGGGAGAGGTCGTTGACGGGCTTGCGCAGCCCCTGGAGCACCGGGCCGACGGCGACCGCGCCGGCCGAGCGCTGCACGGCCTTGTACGTGTTGTTGCCGGTGTTCAGGTCCGGGAAGATCAGCACGGTCGCCTGCCCCGCCACCTCCGACCCGGGCAGCTTGGTCGCGGCGACGCTCGGCTCGACCGCCGCGTCGTACTGGATCGGACCCTCGATCCTGAGATCCGGCCGGTTCGCGCGCACCCGGTCCGTCGCCTGCCGCACCTTGTCGACATCGGCGCCCGTGCCCGAGGTGCCCGTCGAGTACGAGAGCATCGCGATCCGCGGCTCGACACCGAAGCGGGCGGCGGTGGCGGCGGACTGGACGGCGATGTCCGCGAGCTGTGCGGCGTCCGGGTCCGGGTTGACCGCACAGTCCCCGTACACCAGCACCTTGTCGGAGAGGCACATGAAGAAGACCGAGGAGACGATCGACGCGTCCGCCCTCGTCTTGATGATCTCGAAGGCCGGGCGGATCGTCGCCGCGGTGGAGTGCACGGTCCCGGAGACCATGCCGTCGGCCAGGCCCTCCTGGACCATCAGCGTGCCGAAGTAGTTCACGTCCGAGACGACGTCGTACGCCAGCTCCACCGTGACCCCGCGGTGCGCGCGCAGCTGTGCGTACCGCTCCGCGAACGCCTGGCGCAGCTCCGAGGTCTGCGGGTCGATCAGCTGCGTATCGGCGAGGTCGATGCCGAGGTCGGCGGCCTTCTTGCGGATGGTGTCGAGGTCGCCGAGCAGGGTGAGCTCGCAGACGTCGCGGCGCAGCAGCACATCGGCGGCGCGCAGCACCCGCTCCTCCGTGCCCTCCGGCAGGACCACCCGGCGCCGGTCCGAGCGGGCCTGTTCCAGCAGCTCGTGCTCGAACATCATCGGCGTGACGCGGCCGCTGCGGGCCACCGAGATCCGCTCCAGCAGGGCTGCGGTGTCGACGTGGCGCTCGAAGAGGCCGAGTGCGGTCTCCGCCTTGCGGGGCGTCGCCGCGTTCAACTTGCCCTCCAGTGCGAAGAGTTCGCCCGCGGTGGGGAAGGATCCGCCGGCCACCGACACGACCGGGGTGCCCGGTGCGAGGCGTGCGGCCAGCTTGAGTATCTCCTCGCCGGGGCGCTCGTTCAGGGTCAGCAGCACGCCGGCGATCGGCGGGGTCCCGGCGCTGTGCGCCGCCAGTGAGCCGACCACCAGGTCCGCCCGGTCCCCGGGCGTGACCACGAGGCAGCCCGGCGTCAGCGCGTTCAGCAGATTCGGCAGCATCGCTCCGCCGAAGACGAAGTTCAGCGCGTCCCTGGCCAGCCCCGCGTCGTCGCCGAGCAGAACCGTTCCGCCGAGCGCCGTGGTGATCTGGGCGACGGTGGGCGCGGAGAGCGCCGCGTCGTCCGGCAGCACCGAACAGGGGACGGGCAGCCGCGCCGCCAGCCGCTCGGCGATGACCTCGCGGTCCTCGGCCGCCACCCGGTTCACCACCATCGCGAGGACGTCGCAGCCCAGCCCGGCGTAGGCCCGGTAGGCATTGCGCGTCTCGGCCCGTACGGACTCCGCGTCCTGCCCCTTCCCGCCGACCACCGCGATCACGGAGGCGCCGAACTCATTGGCCAGCCGGGCGTTGAGCGCCAGCTCGTCGGGGAGCTGGGTGTCCGCGAAGTCCGTGCCGAGGACCAGCACCACCTCGTACGAGCGGGCCACCTGATGGAAGCGGTCGACGAGCCGCGAGACCAGTTCGTCGGTGCCCTTCTCCGCCTGCAGCGCGGACGCCTCCGGGTAGTCCAGGCCGTAGACCGTCGACGGGTCCTGGGAGAGCCGGTAGCGGGCCCGCAGCAGCTCGAACAGCCGGTCGGGGCCGTCGTGGACCAGCGGCCGGAACACCCCGACCCGGTCCACCTGACGCGTCAGGAGCTCCATGACTCCCAGATCGACGACCTGGCGGCCGTCTCCCCGGTCGATTCCTGTCACGTACACGCTGCGCGTCACGCGTGCTCTCCCGTCGTTCTGTCCGGTTGGAGCGATATCGCCCTGTTGACGATACCTGCGCGGGCGGATACGCCGCCCGCCGGGCGAAAGGCCCTGATCGGGTGCGGGAAGACCTCCGTCGCGCCCGGCACTCCGTCCGGTGCGGTGCCGGTGGAAGAGTCGGTAGCGCGAGGTCCAGACCTGACGTGGGACAATCGTTGTGGCTCACGGTACGGGGGATTCTGCAGTCGCCCCCGGAATGCACGGCACTAGCGAGCAGGAGATACGGCACGATGCGCATCGGAGTTCTCACCGCAGGCGGCGATTGCCCGGGCCTGAACGCAGTGATCCGGTCGGTCGTGCACCGCGCCGTGGTGGGTCATGGGGATGAAGTCATCGGCTTCGAGGACGGGTTCAAGGGACTCCTCGACGGTCACTTCCGCCCCCTCGACCTCAACGCGGTCAGCGGCATCCTCGCCCGCGGCGGCACCATCCTCGGCTCGGCCCGGCTGGAGCGCGACCGGCTCCGCGAAGCGGCCGAGAACTGTGAGGCGCTGAGCCGCCGTTACGGCATCGACGTGCTGATCCCGATCGGCGGCGAGGGCACCCTCACCGCGGCCCGGATGCTGTCGGACGCCGGAATGCCCGTCGTCGGCGTCCCGAAGACCATCGACAACGACATCTCGTCCACCGACCGCACGTTCGGCTTCGACACGGCCGTGGGCGTCGCCACCGAAGCCATAGACCGTCTCAAGACCACGGCCGAATCGCACCAGCGGGTCATGGTCGTCGAGGTGATGGGCCGGCACGCGGGCTGGATCGCGCTGGAGTCCGGCATGGCGGGCGGTGCGCACGGCATCTGTCTGCCCGAGCGGCCGTTCGAGGTCGCTGACCTGGTCAAGATGGTCGAAGAACGCTTCGCACGCGGCAAGAAGTTCGCGGTCATCTGCGTGGCCGAGGGCGCGCACCCGGCCGAGGGGTCGATGCCGTACGCCAAGGGCGAGATCGACCAGTACGGCCACGAGCGCTTCCAGGGCATCGGCAACCGGCTCGCGATCGAGCTGGAGACCAGGCTCGGCAAGGAGGCCAGGCCGGTCATTCTCGGCCACGTCCAGCGCGGCGGCACGCCGACCGCGTACGACCGGGTGCTCGCCACCCGCTTCGGCTGGCACGCGGTCGAGGCGGCGCACCGGGGCGACTTCGGCCGGATGACGGCGCTGCGCGGCAACGCCATCACGATGGTCCCGCTCGCGGACGCGATCACGCAGCTGAAGACGGTACCGAAGGACCGGATGTACGAGGCCGAGTCGGTGTTCTGACCGGTTCCGGGCACCGGACGGGCCCGTGACGCCCAGCCCGTCCGGCGTTCGAGGGCGCGGAGGCTGCCCACTGGGGGCAGCCTTTCTTTCGGACCGGGCCGGATCAGGGTCCGTGCCGGACCCCGCGAGCCCGCGTTCCCAGGCGGCGACGGTGTCCGCGCAGGAACCGTCAGCGAGTCTCGGCCACCCACCGGTAGTGCAGCTCCGGCCGTCCGATCTGCCCGTACTGGGGGCTGCGAACCGCGCGCCCCGTCGACACCAGATGCTCCAGATAGCGGCGGGCGGTGATCCGCGAGATGCCCAGCTCCACCCCGGCGGCCGCTGCCGTCACCCCGTCCGGGTAGGCCCGCAGCGCACGCGTCACCGCCTCCAGCGTCGGGCCGCTCAGCCCCTTGGGCAGCCGCACCGGCTGCGGCGCCCGCAGCGCGCCGAGCGCCCGGTCCACCTCGTCCTGCCCGCTCGCCTCGCCGGCCGCCGCACGGAACTCGGCGTAGCGGACGAGGCGGTCGCGCAGGGTGGCGAAGGTGAACGGCTTCAGCACGTACTGGACGACACCGAGCGACACCCCCTCCCGGACCACCGCCAGATCTCGCGCCGACGTCACGGCGATGACATCCGCCGCGTGCCCGGCGGCGCGCAGCGAACGCAGCAGCTGCAGACCGTGCCCGTCGGGCAGATACAGGTCCAGGAGCAGCAGGTCGATGGGGGTACGGTCCAGCGCCCGTACCGCCTCCGCACGCGAATGAGCGACCGCGGCCACGGTGAAGCCGGGGACCCGGCCCACGTACAGCTGATGGGCGTCGGCGGCCACGGGATCGTCCTCGACGACCAGCACCTGGATCATGGGGTGGGCTCCTTGGGGGCGTGCGTGGGCTCGGAGGGCGTGGGCGCGGGCGGCAGCGGCAGTCGTACGGTGAACTCCGCACCGCCGTCCGGGCCCCCGCTCAGGGTGACCGTCCCCCCGCCCCGGTGCACGGCCTGCTGCACGAGCGCCAGACCGAGCCCGCGACCGGCGCCGTGTGTCGACCAGCCGCGGTGGAACACCTGGGCGGCGTCACCGGGATCGACCCCGGCGCCGGTGTCGGCGACCCGCAGCAGCAGCTCGCGGTCGTCGGCGAGCGCGGTCACGGTGACCCGGGCACGGGCCGGGCGGCCCGCCGCGGGACCCCGCTGACCGGGAACGCCCCCGGAGGGGGACGGGTCCGTCGCCGCCTCGGACGCCGCATCCACCGCGTTGTCGATCAGATTGCCGAGGATCGTCACCAGATCGCGCGGCGACAACATCTCGGGAAGTGCCCCGTCGTCGATCAGGCTGTCGTCCGCGAGCACCAGCTCCACCCCCCGCTCGTTCGCCTGCGCCGCCTTGCCCAGCAGCAGGGCCGCCAGCACCGGCTCGGCGACGGCGCCGACGACCTGGTCGGTGAGGGCCTGGGCCAGCTCCAGCTCCGCCGTGGCGAAGCCGACTGCCTCCTCCGCCCGGCCCAGCTCGATCAGCGAGACGACCGTGTGCAACCGGTTCGCCGCCTCGTGCGCCTGCGAGCGCAGTGCCTGGGTGAAGCCCCGCTCCGAGTCCAACTCGCCGGACAGCGCCTGAAGTTCCGTGTGGTCGCGCAAGGTCACGACCGTGCCGCGCTGCTCGCCGCCCACCACCGGACGGGTGTTGACCACGATCACCCGGTCCGCCGTCAGATGCAGCTCGTCGACCCGCTCCTCGGAGGCGAGCAGCGCCCCGGTCAGCGGCGGCGGGAGCTCCAGATCGGCGACCCGGCGCCCGACCGCACCCGGCGGCAGCCCGAGCAGCTCCCGGCCCGCGTCGTTGATCAGCGCGATCCTGCGCCGCCCGTCGAGCATCAGCAGCCCCTCACGCACCGCGTGCAGCGTGGCCTGGTGGTAGTCGTGCATCCGGCTCAGCTCGGCGGCGTTCATGCCGTGCGTGTGGCGCCGCAGCCGGGCGTTGATCACATACGTACCGACGCCGCCGAGCGCGAGCGCCCCGCCCGCCGCCAGCCCCAGCGCACCGAGCTGATCCCGCACCTGCGAGGAGACCCGCTCGACCGTGATGCCCGCGCTGACCAGACCGGTGATCCTGCCGCCGTCCCGGATCGGGGCGACGACCCGGATCGACGGACCGAGCGTGCCGGTGTATGTCTCCGTGAACGTCTCGCCGCGCAGCGCCTGCGCGGTGTGCCCGAGGAACTTCTCGCCGATCCGGTCGGTGTCGGGGTGCGTCCAGCGGACCCGGTCCGGGCTCATGATCGTGACGAAGGCGATCCCGGTGTCCCTGCGGACCTGCTCCGCGTACGGCTGCAGCACGGCGGACGGGTCCGGGGTGCGGATCGCCTCCCGCACCGACGGAGAATCGGCCACCGCCAACGCCGCCGCCCGGACCTGCCGGGCCGCGGTCTCCTCCGCCCGTGCGCTGCCGGAGACGTACGCGAAGAAGGCGCATCCGGCCACCACGACCGCCACCAGCACCACCTGCATGGCGAAGAGCTGACCGGCCAGGCTGCGCGGACGGGTACGGGGGAGACGCATGGCCACAAGTGTGCCTGGCCGAAAACATATGAACGAAATGTACGCAAGGGTGACCGCCCTCACAGGGAGCGGGATATTCGCCGAGACCCCCAGGGACGGGGGACCGACCGGGACGAGCCGAGGAGAACCCCGTGGGAGTGCCAGCCGCCAGGCGGGACCGTACGCATTATCTGTATCTCGCCGTGATCGGCGCTGTGGCGCTCGGTATCCTGGTGGGCTTCGTGGCCCCCGGGGTCGCCGTGGAGCTCAAGCCGATCGGTACCGGCTTCGTGAACCTCATCAAGATGATGATCTCGCCGATCATCTTCTGCACGATCGTGCTGGGCGTCGGCTCGGTCCGCAAGGCCGCCAAGATCGGCAAGGTGGGCGGTCTCGCGCTCGGCTACTTCATGATCATGTCGGTGGTCGCGCTGGCGATCGGCCTGGTCGTCGGCAACGTGCTGCACCCCGGCGACGGCATGCACCTCACGCAGTCGGTGAAGGATGTCGGCCACACGGCGGCGAACGGCGCCGCGGAAGGGCCGGTCGACTTCCTGCTCGGCATCATCCCGACCACCTTCGTGTCGGCCTTCACCGGTGGCTCGGTGCTCCAGACCCTGCTGGTCGCGCTGCTCGTCGGCTTCGCGCTGCAGGCCATGGGCACGGCCGGCGAGCCGGTGCTGCGCGGGATCGAGCACATCCAGAAGCTGGTCTTCCGCGTCCTGTCCATGATCATGTGGGCGGCCCCGGTGGGCGCGTTCGGCGCGATGGCCGCCGTCGTCGGCGAGACCGGCGTGGACGCGCTCAAGGCGCTCGCCACGATCATGCTGGGCTTCTACATCACCTGCATCCTGTTCGTGGTCCTGGTGCTCGGCACCCTGCTGCGCCTGGTGACCGGGGTGAACGTCTTCCAGCTCTTCAAGTACCTGGGCCGCGAGTTCCTGCTGATCCTCTCCACGTCCTCCTCCGAGTCGGCGCTGCCGCGCCTCATCGCGAAGATGGAACACCTGGGTGTCAGCCGCCCGGTCGTCGGCATCACCGTGCCCACCGGGTACTCGTTCAACCTCGACGGCACGATGATCTACCTGACCATGGCGTCGCTGTTCATCGCCGACTCGATGGGCCAGCCGCTGGCGCTGGGCCAGCAGATCTCGCTCCTCCTCTTCATGATGATCGCCTCCAAGGGCGCGGCCGGTGTCTCCGGTTCCGGCATCGCCGTGCTGGCGAGCGGGCTCCAGTCGCACAAGCCCGCCCTGGTCGACGGCGTCGGCCTGATCATCGGCATCGACCGCTTCATGAGCGAGGCCCGCGCCCTCACCAACTTCGCGGGCAACGCCGTCGCCACGCTGCTCATCGGCACCTGGACCAAGGAGATCGACCGGGAACGGGTCGACCAGGTGCTGGCCGGCTCGATCCCGTTCGACGAGACGACGCTCACCCAGGACGCGGAGCACGGCGACGGCGCGGACAACGTTCCCGAGCCGCGGGACGGCGACCAGGAGCCCGCCGTGGCGAAGGCATAGGCACCGAAAGCCCAGCACAGCGGCAGGGCCGTCGCGGGAACTCCCGCGACGGCCCTTCGTGCTTGCCTTGACGTCCGCGTAAAGGTCTACGGTCGAAGGCATGCGCATCGGGGAGCTGGCCGAACGGGCCGGAACGACCACACGGACTCTGCGGTACTACGAGTCACGCGGACTGCTGCCCGCGCGACGGGCCGGCAACGGCTACCGCGCGTACGACGAGGACGATCTGCGTCTCGTCCAGCAGATCCGGACCCTCCAGGACTTCGGGTTCGAACTGGAGGAGACCCGGCCGTTCGTCGAGTGCCTGCGCGCCGGCCACCCGGCCGGTGACGCCTGCCCCGCCTCGCTCGCCGTCTACCGGCGCAAGCTCGGCGAGCTCGACTCGCTCATCGAGCAGCTCCAGGCGGTACGCGCCCAAGTGGGCGCACAACTCGCCAGGGCCGAACTGGAGGCCGCGGCAGAGTTTCCCGGCGGTCCGGAACCACGTTGTGAACTGGGAGGATGACAGATGATTCATGCAGCAGAGGGCGTGGCCGAGGTCACCGACACCACCTTCGACGGGGAGGTGCTGGCGGCCGACCTGCCCGTACTGGTCGAGTTCACCGCCGACTGGTGCGGCCCGTGCCGCCAGCTCGCCCCCGTGCTCAGCGCCGTCGCCGCCGAGGAGGCCGAGCGCATCAAGATCGTCCAGCTCGACGTCGACACCAGCCCGGGGATCGCGAGCCGGTACGCGGTGCTGTCGACGCCGACCCTCATGGTGTTCCGCTCCGGCGAACCGGTGAAGTCGATGGTGGGCGCCCGCCCCAAGCGCAGGCTGCTCCAGGAGCTGGAGGACGTGTTCGAGACGGTGTGAGGCGGGGGCGACGCACGTCCGAACCGGGACAAGTAGTGTGCAACTGTAGCGGCCGCCTTCGGGTGGCCGCTACGCCTCGGCGATCCGGATGCCCCGGGCCTCGCCCTCAACTTCCCGGGCGAGTGCGCGTCGCATGCGACGGAGACGCGCGCCATTCGCATCATGCGTGGGTCGCGCGTGATCGACGTCGGTGACCTCGACATCGATGACATCCGGCAGTTCCTCCGCGACCGCCCTGACGGATGTCGGCTGTCCACGCTCAAGGACGTTCGCGTCCAGCTGTTCGCCGACGAGGAGTGCACGGAATCCCTCAGCCCGCCGATTCCAGGACACCGCTGGATCACCGCCGAAGTGCGGAGCGGGGCGGCGCACCACTTCTACTGGCAGGGAAGTTGGTACGAGATCGGCGCTGAATTCGTCCAGGCGCTGCGTGACGACGTCACCGAACTGCTGAACCGTCCGTCCGGGGTTGTGCTTCCGAGGTGGCCGGTGGGCAAGAAGACCGACGAAGACTGGTTCAACAAGGCAGCAGCCAAGCAGCCCGGCTACGACCTTTTCGACAAGAAGAACGTCCATACGGAGACCTTCCGCGGCGGCGGTCTCGAAATCTGTGATGTCCTCGGACCCGAGGGCCAGCTCATCATGGTCAAGAAGGCCGACAAGGGTAGCTCCGGTCTCAGCCACCTGTTCGCCCAGGCGCGGACGGCCACCGAAGCGCTGCGCTACGACGCCGAGGTGCGGGAGAAGTTCCTCGCCCGGGTCGCCGAGCTGCGCCCGAACGATCCGCCTGAGGACATCCTGGCCACGCCGACCATCGTCCTCGCCATCCGCCTGAAGCGCGGCGTCCCGCTCACGGCGGACTCGTTGTTCGCCTTCTCCCAGGTCTCCCTCCTGCAGACCGCATTGGCGCTGCAGGGCATGGGGGCCAAGGTCGAGGTCGTTCCCATCTACGCCTGATGTGCCCGGCTCTGTCCCCGGTCAGTCAGTTGTGAGTGGCTGACTGAGGACACCCCACCCTCTGAAGCCGTGCACTGTGCTGACTCGCTGGAATCCCCCTCCCGATGCCTCGGGCGGAGCTCATTTCGTATGCCCAACAGGGGGCGTCCGCGCGGCGGCCCCTTCAGGCTGGCCATGGCCGTTTGCCAGCGCGCGGGAGTGCCAGGGGGCCTTGAGCATGCCCCGGAGTTCGGCGACGAGGCCGCGGACGTCGCGTTCGGCGCCGGCTCCGGTGGCCTGCTCGCTTGTGGGGTGCGGGGCGGGGGTGCGGCAGGGCCGGCAGAGGCCGTCGGGGAGTGCTTCGGATGGGCCGGGTGTGCCGCATTCGGTGCATTCCATCATCAGGCGGCGGAGGGGAGTACCTGGCGTGGTCGGTGTCCGGGTGGTGGGCAGGTGGGGTGGGATCTTGTCGTGGAGGCGGCGGCGTACGAAGCCGATGGGGGAGTCGACCTGGGCGGGGAGGCCGGAGGTGAGGGCGTGGGTGAGGTAGTCGGCGGACACGCCCCGGCCGAACCACTGGGCGGCCAGTGGCTCCAGGGTGGTGCAGTCGGTGGCGGAGAGGGCCAGGCGCGGTTCGAAGCGGCCCAGTTGGGCCAGGGCGAGGTACGCGGGCGAGGGGTGCGTCGGGGCCGGTTCGGGGGTCCGCTGCTGCGGGATGGCGGGTACGGGAGCGGGCGGGGCGGGCTGCGCTGCGGGCTCGGCCGGTGTCATGGGGGCCGGTGATTCTGCGTCGGCTTGGGGCGCGGGCGCCTCCGTGGGTACCCGGCGCGGCGGCTGGAGAGCGGTTGTTGCGGCAGCTTGCTGGGTGGCCCGGTCGTTCTCGGCGTCCAGGAAGGCGCCCCACCATTCGTTGTCGCGGGCGGTGCGGGACCAGAAGGTGCGGGTGACCCAGCGGACCTGGCCGCGCTCTTCGACCCGGCACTGAGCGTGCCGCAGGTGACCGGCCACTCCCAGTGCCCTGAGGGCGCTCCCGACGGCCATCTGCCCGTACAGGGGGATGCTCCTGGCCAGCGACTTGATGTCCATGGCCGCACCGTCGGGCAGATGGTCGACGTACCCGGCGATGTAGCGCTCACGCTCGGGCAGCAGCATGAAGTCATCGGGACGCGGCGGGCGTTGGGCCGGTGCGGATCGCTTGCCGTAGCCGCGGTTGGCTTTCGCGTACGGGCGTGAGGATGCGGGCGTGCGCAGGGCGGGGCTAAGGTTCTCGGTAGCCACAGGATCGCTCTCGTTCGATCTCGGGGTGAGACCCCGGCCCGGTGCTCTAACACCGTGTCGGGGTCGTTTCGTTGGGGGCACCGTAAGCAGCAGAGACGGCGCGCTGCAAGCTGGTCAAGATTAGTCGTACTTGCTGGCCATGACGGGTCTGGGAGGGTGGGGAGGTTTCCCCAACCCACTTCATTCAACTACCGGTTGACCAAGAGCGCTCGGATCCCGGGGCCCGGATCCCGGGGCCCGGATCCCGAAGCTCAAGCGTCGGGACCGGCCCCCTCCTCGTAACCACGAAAGAGTGAATCAGCCGGTCCCGGAGCTCGAACCTCGACCCTCGAAGCCCGGAACTCAGATATTGACGGACAGAGTTCTCTCCTCGATCCCAACGGGCGTACGCTGACAGGGAGGTGGTCCCATGCCGCTGTCCGAGAACATTCGCAACTTCCGGCGCCGCGCCGGCCTGAGCCAGGAACAGCTCGCCGAGCAGGCGGGCCTTTCTCTGGGGGTCGTTCGAAAGGCCGAGCAAGGCGGAAGCGTGCGGGTCGAGACACTTCACATACTTGCCAGGGCACTTGGTACCACCACGTCCAGCCTCTTCGAGACCGCAGCTCCCGAGCCTGTCCGTGGGGACGAAGGCGACAGCGTCCGCCTCATGGAACTACGCCGTGCGCTCATGCCGCCGATCGGTCTCTCCGAGGTCCTCGTAGAGCCTGAGGGGGCAGTCAGCCTTGCTTCCATCCAGCGGGACATCGACGACTCCCACGCCTTTTATCAGGCCGACCGTTACGACTCCGTCGCGAAGCGCCTGCCTGGCATCCTTCGCGCCGCCGAGGCCGCCGTCGTGCTCAGCGACACGGAGGAGCCGCGGCAGAGAGCCGCCATCGTCAGGGCCAGTGCCTTCCTCCTGACGGGCAAGTACCTCACCCAGGTCCGGCGCTACGACATGGCCTACCACGCCCTCTCGCAGGGCATCAGTGATGCGAGGGCGACCGGTCGGACCCTCCTTGCGGCCACCGGGGTCGTCGGTATGGGCTGGCTGCTTCTGCGGCAGGACAGATTCGACGAGGCTGAACGCCTGGCCACCGTCACGGCCGCTGAGGTGGAGCCGCGTATGTCCAACGCCTCGCCGGGCCAGCTCGCAGTCTGGGGCGAGCTGTGCCAGCGCGTAGCCGCAGCGGCCATGCGGAATAACCGCCCCGAGGTTGCCAAGGACGCCCGGCGCATGACGGCGACCGCAGCCTCGGCCCTGGATGCCGAGCACATCGACTTCCGGGAGCACTGGTCCACCTTTGGCCCAGTCACGGCCGAGATGAAGGCGATCGAGGACCTCTCCCTCGTCGGGGACGCCCGCGGAGTGCTCAGCCGGGCCGACGAGGGAACTCTGAGTCGCAAGGCGCTGAAGAAGTTCGGCCGGCCGAGCGCGAACAACTGGGACCGGCACCGTCTCGACGTCGCCAGGGCCCACGCGATGCTCGGCTCCCACCAGGACGCCATGGACGAGCTGAACACCATCAGGAGAGCTTCTCCCGAGTGGCTCAGGCATCAGCAAATGGCCCGCTACATCATGAGTGACATTCTGGCAGGCCGGAAGCGTACCCTCACCGCGGACATGCGTGACATGGCAGTTCACCTGGGCATCGCAGGGTAGTAACTACGGAGCGTGGTGCCTCCTCCTCGATGGCCGGGAGAGTGCTACGCACCGTGCCTGGTTCGACATACTGTGCCCGCATAGCGTCTTCGGCATGGCGAACAACCAACAGACCGGACCCCGTTTCGGGACGGTAGTCAGGGACACGAAGGCCGACCGCTTCGGCGTCGTGATGGGCACCATCGGCGGGCTCATCCAGCTCCGCCCGATCAGCGGCGGACTGTCGTGGGAGGCCGAGCCGGACGGCATCGAGGTGCTCTCCGTGCGCCAGGAGCTGACCGTTCGCCTCGCTGCCCTCAACGCCGAATCCAGGCGCGGAGTATGAGCGGGCCCCGGGCCATCGTGAGGCACGTCCAGTGGACGCTCGCGCCGAACCAGGAGCCGGATGCCGAACCTCAGACGTACGCAATGCTGTGCGTCGTCTGCGGAGAGATCTCGGCTACAGCGGAGGACTGGGACGTCCCGCAGGGGTGGGCTCTTTCGCACTCGGGGTGCAACCCCTCCCACCACACGTACCGAGAGCTGATCACCAGGCCCTGGCGAACGTGGATAAACTCCTGACGAGGATCACTGTCCTGCTTGCTGCGCCGCCGGACGTCGCTGAACCGGCGATGGAACAGCGGCGCATTACACGGTGTTGCTGGTCCAGTACGGCGCGATAGCCTGTCGTTGTCCAGCACATCAAGACTTGTGACGCGCGAGGGGGATCGTGGAGCGGCGCGATGTACAAGGGCATTATGAAGAGCTGGCCGCCGAGTACGACGAGCACTGGGTGTACGGGCCGGACTACATCCCTTGGATGTCGGCCCGCATCGCCGAAACACTGAGGCTCAATGCCAACGACCGTATCGCCGACATCGGTTGCGGTACAGGGCTGTTCGCGCGCGAAGTGGCGAAGTCCGTCCGGCCGAGCCGCCCCGTTCTCTGCGCCGATCCCTCAGAGGCGATGCTTCGTCAGATCGGGATGCCGCCTCCACCCGGTCTGGCACCGGTTCTCGCCTCGGCCGAAGACATTG
Organism: Streptomyces sp. NPDC048496; assembly: GCF_043200055.1. Lineage (NCBI taxonomy): Bacteria > Bacillati > Actinomycetota > Actinomycetes > Kitasatosporales > Streptomycetaceae > Streptomyces > Streptomyces sp. NPDC048496. The sequence continues at coordinate 106,810 of NZ_JBICXB010000013.1, forward strand.
CCGAGGGGAATGTCGACCTGCCCTCTGGCCGGCTCGATGCGATGTGGCTGAAGGAATCGGTGCACCACCTCTCGGATCCGGCGCGGACGTTGCGCGGCCTGACGGGGCGGCTGGCGCCTGGTGGGCGCCTTCTCGTGGTCATGCTCCCGGCCACGATCCAGTACCCGTTGTTCGACGCTGCTCTCAGGCGCTTCGAGGAGCTGCAACCCGACCCATTGGGCATCGTGGAGCACCTGACAGCGGCTGGGATGGAGGCAGGTCTCACCCACGTCGAGCACGAGTTGCGCATCGACCGGGACAGGTACTTCGGCATGGTGCGCGCTCGCTACATGTCCTTACTCTCCACCTTCGGCGACCATGAGATCGAGAAGGGGATCGAGGAGATGCGTGCCGCCCACCCCGAGCCCGTCCTTGTGTTTCCCGACCGGTTCGCCTTTGTCCTCGGGGAACTGCCGGATCAACGAGGTGAGGGCGAGTGAGTACCGTGGTCGATGAGCGGCTGCGTCGGCTCCGGGGTGAACTGGACGATCACGCACGGATCGCGGACCGCCTCGGGCTCGATCTCGAGCGCCCTCTGCGTTCCCTCGACGACGGCTATCCCGAGAACGCTGTCGCACTTGTCGGCAAACTGACCGAGAAGCTGCTCAAGGAGTTATGGCGCCACCACAACATCGAAGGTGATCCATCGACCAAGGCGCTGAACGACCTCGTCAAGCGCTGCCGTCCACACATCCGAAGCAGCACCGTGATGGACGCTCTGGACGACATCCGCCGTCTTCGTAATCGTTCCACGCACGACGGCTACGACATCAGCGACGAGGACGGGCTGCTGGCCGTGCGCCGCCTCGTCGATGTGCTGGTCTGGTTCACGAACACGGGGAGCCCCGCGCTCCTCGGCGGAGAGCCGGACCTGGCTCCCGAGGTGGCCCGCCGCTGTGAGTTCCTCGCAGGTCTGTACGTCACCCTCGGCTATCGGCAGGCCAAACGCTTCGTTCTCAGCTCCGACACTGTCTACCAGCTGTTCTGCCGTGAATCGGGCATGCGGCTCGAGTACGTGGAGCTCATGCTCTCCCGGGACGCCGACGATCTGAGCACGGTCCTCGCCTCCAGCGACGGCGAGTTGTTGCGCACCCGATTGCCCAAGCTCACCAGGTTCGTCGTCTTGGAGGACGACAACGACAGTGCGGCATCCGGGGCGCTCCACCAGATGCTTGGACTGGACTTTCGGATCGTCCGCTACGACGGCTTCGTCGACACTCTCGTCAACCTCGAAACACATCTCGGCGCCGTCTCCTCCATGGCCGCACCCGCAGAGCCCCGCCTGGCGATCAACGCCGCCGTGCTGTCCAACGACCCGCACACCGGGGAGCCCCGGAAAACGGATTCCGCGGACGCTGCGGAGCTACTCACCCGTCTTGGCCGGGGCAGCGCGAACGTACTGGTCACCGGTCGCCCCGGGAGTGGTAAGAGCACGCTTCTACGCTCTCTGGCCGTCAACCCGGACACCCGCCGTTTCCGCTTCTACTTCGACCTCGGACTCAAGCCCAAGGACGAACCCTTCTCGGAGTACGCCGCGCGACTCCTGGCACCGTCCATGGCTTCGGACCGCTCCCGCGCCTACGACCTCTTTCTCTATTTGATCCGCTCAGGCACTGCACTCTGCGTGCTCGACGCCGTCGACGAGGGCGTCGATGAGGCGAGCCCCGCCGGATTCCTGCGCCTGTTCGTGGATCTGGCAGCCGTGCTCTCGGCGGAGTCCGCCGTGGTCATGAGCTCGCGCGTGTCCTTCCTTGCCGACTCGCCGCAGGTCCGCCAGCTGCTGGACAGCGGCGCAGGCCGTTCCGAACAGCTCGTCGAGCAGATGTATGCCAATGGAGTCGACCCGGCCAGGGTCCCGCACTTCCACCTCGTACGCCTCGCCGAACCTGACGCAACACCGTTGGAAGAAGAGGCTCACCGCGTCGCTCGGGCTGTCTCCGGGGTGCTCCCTCGCCGACATCCTCGGAACGCACATCACCCGGACCCTGGCCGATCGCGGACAGGCCGGCATCGAGCAACGTCTGCCCAACTGCTTCGGGCACGCCTTCCTCACCGACCAGACGGTGTTCTCCCTCCTCGACCTGCACCGGTCGCTGGGGACAGGCGCGTTCACCGACGGGCGCCTTGAGCTCGACGCCTGTGTGCTCTCACCCTTGCTACGCCCGGCAGGGCCCGATCAGGTTGCCTTCGTGCACACTGCGTTCCAGGAACTGCTTGCGGCGCGATATCTGGCCGAGGCCGGAAACCAGGACGTGGCAGTGGACGTGCCGGGCGGCGCCTTTCTCACCGAGCAGGTTCGCGCCTTCCTCGCCGGCCTTCCCAGCACTCCCGCGACCGACGACTGCGTACTGCCCGCAGGAACGTATCTGGTCGGCCCGGCTGAACGACTACTGCTCCGCCGAGTCCCGCGATCCGTACGATTCGACCGACACGCTGTGACGGTGCAGCGCTACCGGCGCTTCCTCCAAGCGCTCAACCGCGATGGCACCTCGCGCTGGGACCATCCCGACCAGCCGGCCAACGTTACGCACCATCCGTGGACCGACAGGTTGCGCGAATCCGACTACTACGCCGACACGCGCTACGACTCGTACCCGGCCGTCTGCGTCAACTGGTGGAGCGCGTACGCCTTCGCCGGGTTCGAGGGCAAGAGGCTGCCTACCTCCCTGGAGTGGGAAGCCGCTGCGCGTGGTACGAACGGCCGCCTGTTTCCCTGGGGCGACGAGCCCCGGGACGGACTCATCAACTGTGCGGACTCATGGGTCGGGCGCCCTGTCGTCACCTACCAGGCGTGGTACGAGGACTTCGCAGGCGACGCAGTCCGGCGGGCCTGGGTGACGCCATCGGACGAACGGCCCGGAAACCGCTCTCCGTTTGGCATCGGTGACATGGTGGGCAACTGCTGGGAATGGACGTCGACCAGCCTCGGTGATCCGGGTGAGGCCGTCATTTGCGGCGGCAGCTATGACAACCCGATGCGTGCTGTACAGGCAAGCAGTAAGGGTCTCTACCGGAAACGCGGGGGAAGCAACGCGGTTGGCTTCCGCTGCGTGGAGGAAATCACCGACACCGAGGAGACAGTGGTATGAGTGGCGAGCCGCGTCACGGCACGATTGTCGACAGGCGTTCGAGTGGCGGGGGAGTGAACGGCACGCTTGGTTCGTACATCGTTCGAGACGACGAGGATCAGCGGTATTACGGATTCGACTACCGGCAGATCGTGACTGAAGGCTTCCGTACCATCCGCACCGGTGAGCGTGTCCGCTTCCATGTCTCGGCGAGCCCCGACCGGGCCGAGTTCGTCATCCGCCTCGACCAGCCTGATCCGTCCGAGTACTACGGATGACCGCCGTGCCACCCTCACTCGAAACCATCATCGGTGTGCGTCAGGAGCTGACAGTCGTCGTCCCGGTGCGTCTGCTGCGGACTCCCGACTGGGCCGAGGGGCCGTTTCCCTTCGAGCTGGGCAGCCGTCGAACGGATACCGCGACCCGGGCAACCTATTTCGCTCCGGCCTCCGCGAGAGTTCTTTACGGTGCGCCCGGCCGACCCCGACGCTGGTACCGGTCGGCGTCGGTCGTTCATAACGGCCTGCATCTCATCGGTATGGAGCTTCTCCGTACGGCCACCGCCCGCAATCCCGAACACGCTCTCGCAGTCCTCCACTTCACGGTGTACAGACCGTTGTTGCCTGTGGTGCGCGCGATAGCGGGACGAGTGATCACCGACGGCGACGCCGTGACGCTCACAGGCCCGCTGGATTCCGGCGAACTTCTCGCAGGTATCGCGGAAGTCACCAGCGGCACAGGCACATTCGCCATAGCTCGTCCCTACACCATTGCCTTTCTGACCCCCGAGGCCGAGCACACTCCAGCGCTGCGCGCAGGCCACGAAGGACCACTGCCGGCCACTGCCGACCGCTGGCTTTGGCAGCTGGCGTCACGCTCGAACCCGGCCGACTTTCCGCTTGCCCCGGAGACCGCCGCGGCAGAGCTCGGCGGCGCCGTGCGTATCTCGGCGGATTGGAGCGCCCTGGTACTCCGGCAGGGCACCGCATTCCTCGGCCACCGTGCCGATGCGGGGGACGGTGACTTCTACGCGTTCGGCGCCCTGCACTCGCGCACCGTCTACCTTGACGCCCTGCTGCTCGGGTCACTCCAGCGCGACCACATCGACGAGCTGACCGACGAACTTTCAGACGTTTTCGATACCACGCAACTGGCGCGAAGAGTCGCAATGCTGGAGCGGAACATCGCGGTCTTCCGCAGCACCTACTGGCGTCAGCACTTGACCGCCCACGGTCCGGCCAACGAACTACTGCTCGCCTTCCAGCAGCAGCACCGACTACCAGACCGCTTCGGCGAAATCTTGGCCGAGGCAGCCGACTACAGCCGGCTGGTGCAGACTCAGGAGAGCCAGCAGATCAGCGGCGCCCTGGGGATCCTCACGATTCTGGGCCTGCCGCTCGGCACCGCGCTCGGCGTACTCCAGGTCATCGGCGACGAGTCACTCTCGCACCTGCTCGTGGCTCTCGGGCTCTCCGTCGCCGCAACGGCAGCTGCGCTCGCGACGCCTTACGGGCGACTGGTTCTGTCCTCGCTACGCAGGGGCAGCGAACTGTAGATGGGCGCTCCTCAGCCCTGTGCGCAACGATGCAGCTTCCCCGGCGCTCAGTAGTTGCCGCCACCGCAGCTGCTGGCACCGCTGCAGCTGTGGTGGTGACCTCCTCCGTCGTACGAGGAGCCGTACGAGTCGTGGGAGCTGTGGTCGCTGCTGTCCGGGCTCCGGTCGTCGTCCGCATCCAGTGCCTTTCCGTACTTGATCAGCATCCGGCCCACCGACGGCAGACGGCCCCCGCCCCTGCCCCACCGCCGAGAGCGCCGGGGCTCACCCGGCAACGCGCTGCGCCCGTCGAACACCACGGCCCCGAGCGCGGCCGATGCCCACAGCTCGCCGGTGCGTATCGCTGCGAGGCGGCGACGGCCCGCCGGGGTCAGCGGACCCCGCGCCGGGCACAGCAACCGCAGGGCCAGACAGCAGGCTCCCACCGCGATGAACGGTGCCGTCTGCCGAAGCCCCTGCGGGACGGCGACGGCGGCCAGGACCGCCGTGCCGCACACCACGGCGACCAGGACCCGCGCGGCGAACAGCCGGGCCCGGGCGCGGGGCGGGGCCATGAGGAGACCGTACGAGACGAGCCGGTCGCCGATCTCGCGTACGGCCCCGGCCCGCACCGCCCGTACCCGCAGCAGTGTCGGCGTCGTGGAGCCCGCAGTCCGCCACTTTTCGACCACGGCCCGCTCCACCGGATGCTCGGGCTCCGTCCAGGGCTCGGGCAACCGCAGCCGCCCACCCGACCCGATCACCACGTTGTTGTCACTGCCCCACAGAGTATGGAGCGCCGCCTCCACCACCCGCTCGGGCCCGCCCGCCAGGAAGGCCGCATCGTACGGACCCAGCTCGGAAGCGTACTTCCGGCGCCGCCACGGCAGCAGTCGCCGACCGGAGAGGGTCAGGCAGGCGGTGGCAGCGACCAGTGCGGTCGCGGCGTCGATGAGCGTGAGTGTGGTCCACATGGCGGTCCCCGATCCGGACGTGCTCCGGATGAATGTGCGTATGCGAGAGGTATCTCCGTGTGAAGCGCGGCCAATCCGAACAAGCCTGATTTCAGAGCTTTTTCTGAGCTGCTTGCTCACGCCGTGCTCGCGGTGCGGGCCGTCGATCACATCCTCGCGCGCCCGACCGATCAGAGGTCACCCGACAGGCTCTAAGGCGACTCCGGTGACGCCGACTTGTGGCGGGGCATCCTCGTACGGCTGCGCGCCGTGCTCGATGCGACGGGCGCGCCGACCCTCTGCCAAGCGTCTCCTGGACGCAAACAAAAGCCCCGGTCCGAATTGACGGCCGGGGTATTTCTTCGCCTATATTGAATAGTTCCGTGTGCGCATGCGGCGCAATATGCGGACCACTTCAATAAACATACTCTATCGCGCCAGGAGCTGAATTGTCAACCGAAGAAATGCGGCAGGAACAGCAATTCGTTTCCCTCGCCCACGAGCGGCTCGACCAGCTCCGGGTAGCGGCCGAAGCCGGCATGCGCGCCACGATCGCGCAGCTCAGCACCGGTCGACAGGCGCGGGTGGAGCGCGATATCGGCGTCGCCGAGCACTCCGCCTCGCTCGCCGCGCTGAATGCCGCCGACACGGGACTCTGTTTCGGACGGATCGACAGGCGCGACGGAGTCACCTACCACATCGGGCGCATCGGAATCCGGCGGGACGACACCGAGCGGACCCCGTTGCTGATCGACTGGCGGGCTCCTGTCGCGCGGCCGTTCTATCTCGCGACCGGGTATGAACCGATGGGGCTGCGCCGCAGGAGGCACATCACCACGCAGGGGCGCGCGGTCACCGGTTTGCACGACGAGATCATGGATCTCGCCGACACCACCCGCACGGGATACGAGTCGCACGACGCCGACGAGGTGCTGCTCGCCGCGCTGAACAGCGCCCGCACGGGCCGGATGGGCGACATCGTCTCGACCATCCAGGCCGAGCAGGACCACATCATCCGCGCCCCGCAGCGCGGGGTGCTCGTCGTCGAGGGAGGACCGGGCACCGGGAAGACCGCGGTCGCGCTGCACCGGGCCGCGTATCTGCTGTACGCGCACCGGGAACAGCTCGCCAAGCGGGCCGTGCTGATCGTCGGGCCCAACCCGGCCTTCCTCGGCTACATCGGCGACGTGCTGCCCTCGCTCGGTGAGACCGGCGTGCTGCTGTCGACGGTCGGCGAACTGTTCCCCGGCGTGCACGCCACCGGCACCGACAGTCCCGCGGCCGCCGCCGTCAAGGGCCGGGCGGACATGGCCGGCGTACTGGCCGAAGCCGTACGGGACCGGCAGCAGGTGCCCGAGAGGGGCGAGCCGATCGTCATCGCGCACGACGACGGGGAACTGATCCTCGACTGGGACATGGCAGTCGAAGCGCGGCACAAGGCCCGCGAGACCGGGCTGCCGCACAATCTCGCCCTGCCCACCTTCGCCTTCCGGATCATCGACGATCTCACCACGCAGCTCGCCGACCGCATCGGCGCCGACCCCTACGGCGGCCCGAACTTCCTCGGCCCCGACGACATCGCCCAGCTCGGCAAGGGCATTGCCGCCAGCGCGGAGGTGCACGCCGCCATCACCTCCCTGTGGCCCTCGCTCACCCCGCAGGAGTTCCTCGCCGGCTATCTGGCGGAGCCGACGCATCTGGCCGAGGACGACGCCGAGCTGCTCCGGCGCGCGAAGAAGGCCGCCTGGACACCTGCCGACGTTCCCCTCCTCGACGAGGCCGCCGAGCTCCTCGGTGCGGACGACTCCGCCGCCCGGGCCGCCGCCGAGTCCGAGCGGGCCCGCCAGATCGCCTACGCGCAGGGCGTCCTCGACGTCTCGTACGCCTCCCGTACCTACGAGTTCGAGGACAAGGAGGACCTCGACGAGGACGCCTCCGAGGTCCTCGCGGCGCACGACATCATCGACGCCGAACGGTTCGCCGAGCGTCAGGAGGAGGCCGACCACCGCAGCGCCGCCGAGCGCGCCGCCGCCGACCGGACCTGGGCGTTCGGGCACATCATCGTCGACGAGGCGCAGGAGCTGTCGGCCATGGCCTGGCGGCTGCTGATGCGTCGCAGCCCGACCCGCTCGATGACCCTGGTCGGCGACCCGGCCCAGACCGGCGACCTGGCAGGCTGCGATTCCTGGCAGGAGATCCTCGCGCCGCACGTCCAGGACCGCTGGCAGCTGGCCCGGCTCGGGGTCAACTACCGTACGCCCGCCGAGATCATGGAGTACGCGGCCGAGCGGCGCCGGGCCGCCGATCCCGCCTTCGAACCCCCGCGCTCCATCCGCTCCACCGGTGCACGGCCCTGGGAGCGCACCCTGCCGCTCGCCGACGTGGCCGGGCTCGCCGAGGCCGAGACCCCGGCGGAGGGCAGGCTCGCCGTCATCGCCCCGCGCGAGCTCCACGCGGAACTCACAGGACTCGACGACGGGCCGCTGGATCTGCACCGGCCCGTCGTCCTGCTCGACCCGCGCCAGGCCAAGGGCCTGGAGTTCGACACGGTTCTCGTCGTCGCGCCCGCGCTGATGACCCCCAACGATCTCTATGTGGCGCTGACCCGGGCCACCCAGCGGCTCGGGGTCATCACACCGGCTTCAGCCACACCGTCGCCAGCGGAGGCAGAGTGAGCTGGACGCTCGTGCGGTGACCGTGGGCGGTGACGGACTCCGGCTTCAGCGGATCCGGGTTGAGGACGTCACCGCCGCCGTACCGTGCCGCGTCCGTGTTGAGCACCTCAGCCCAGGCGGACACGGACGGCGGCACGCCCAGCCGGTACTCGTGGCGGACCACCGGCGAGAAGTTCGACACCGCGAGCAGCGGCGCGCCGTCCGCGTCGAAACGCAGGAAGGCGAAGACATTGTCCTCGGCGGCTCCGCCGTCGACCCAGGCGAAGCCCTCGGGGACGGTGTCCCGCTGCCACAGCGCCGGTGTCGCCCCGTACACCGCGTTCAGCTCACGCACCAGGTCCCGTACACCCCGGTGGTCCGCCTCCGCCGCGTACGACGGGTCGAGCAGCCACCAGTCGGGACCGTGTCCCTCGGACCATTCCGCGCCCTGGGCGAACTCCTGTCCCATGAAGAGGAGTTGCTTGCCCGGGTGGGCCCACATGAAGCCGAGGTACGCACGGTGATTGGCGCGCCGCTGCCACCAGTCGCCGGGCATCTTGCTGACCAGAGACTGCTTGCCGTGCACGACCTCGTCGTGCGAGATCGGCAGCACGTAGTTCTCGCTGTACGCGTACACCATCGAGAACGTCATCTCGTTGTGGTGGTACTTGCGGTGCACCGGCTCCTTCGCCACGTACTCCAGGGAGTCGTGCATCCAGCCCATGTTCCACTTCAGCCCGAAACCGAGCCCGCCGAAACCGCCGGGGCCGACATGATGCGTGGCGCGCGTGACGCCGTCCCAGGCCGTGGACTCCTCGGCGATGGTGACGACGCCCGGATTGCGCCGGTAGACCGTGGCGTTCATCTCCTGGAGGAAGGAGACGGCGTCCAGATTCTCCCGGCCACCGTGCTCGTTCGGAGCCCAGTCCCCGTTCTCGCGCGAGTAGTCCAGGTAGAGCATCGAGGCGACGGCATCGACCCGCAGCCCGTCGATGTGGAACTCCTCGCACCAGTACGTGGCGTTGGCGACCAGGAAGTTGCGCACCTCCGTGCGGCCGTAGTCGAATTCGAGCGTGCCCCAGTCGGGGTGCGCGGCCCGGGACGGGTCCGAGTGCTCGTACAGCGGACGGCCGTCGAACTCGGCAAGCGCCCAGTCGTCCCGCGGGAAGTGCGCGGGCACCCAGTCGATGATGACGCCGATGCCGGCCCGGTGCAGTGCGTCGACGAGATACCGGAAGTCGTCCGGCGATCCCATCCGCGAGGTGGGGGCGTAGAAACCGGTGACCTGATAGCCCCAGGAGCCGCCGAACGGATGCTCGGAGACCGGCATCAGCTCCACATGTGTGAACCCCAGATCCCTTACGTATGAAGGGAGTTGATCGGCAAGTCGGCGGTATGTGAGACCGGGGCGCCAGGAGGGAAGATGCACCTCGTACACCGAGAACGGCGCCTCGTGCACGGGCACGCTTCCGCGGTGCGCCATCCACTCCTGATCCCGCCACTCATGGTGCGAGGCCGTCACCATCGAAGCGGTGGCGGGCGGGACCTCGGCACGGCGAGCCATCGGGTCGGCGCGCACCGTGTGGGAACCGTCCGGCCGGCAGATGTCGAACTTGTAGAGCGCGCCCTCCCCGATCGCGGGAAGGAACAACTCCCAGACCCCGGTCGAGCCGAGCGAGCGCATCGGGAAGCCCGTGCCGTCCCAGTAGTTGAAGTCCCCGACGACCCGGACCCCGCGGGCATTGGGTGCCCAGACGGTGAACCGTGTTCCCGTGACCCCCTGGTGCTCCATGGGCCGTGCGCCGAGGGCCGTCCACAGCTCCTCGTGCCGCCCCTCACCGATCAGATGCAGATCGAGTTCGCCGAGCGCGGGCAGGAACCGGTACGGATCCTGGACCTCGATCTCGTTGTCCTCGTAGCCGACCAGGAGCTGGTACTCGGGGACGGCGGGCATCGGCAGCAGCCCGGAGAACAGCCCGTCGCCGTCGTCGTGAAGCTCCGCCCGCAGCCCCTTGGCGAGCACGGTCACGGAACGCGCGTACGGACGCAGCACCCGGAGCGCCACACCGCCGCGGACCATGTGCGCGCCGAGCAGATCGTGCGGTGCGTGGTGCTCACCGGCGAGCAGTCGCCCGCGGTCGCCTTCGTCGAGGGACCGCACCGGCCGGACCCCGCGGCCACCGCCGCCGGCGCGCCGGGGACGGGACGGTGCGGCAGCGGTCCGCTTCTCCGCCCCCTTCTTCCGCCTGGCGGGGGAAGCCGTTGAGGCCGAGGGGCCCGAAGGCGCTGACGGTGCCGCGGGGGCCGGAGTCGCTTCTGGCGTTGCTGGGGTCGCGGCGGCCGCGCCGGCGACCGGAGTCGCGGCGGGCTCCGGGGGTGCGGGCTCGACGGGCATCGGCGGGGGCGACGCGGCCACGGTGGGATCGGGCGCGTTGCGGGACGGCTTGCGGGCGGTCACAGGGACTGCCTCCTCGGGGGTGTGGGTGAATCGGGGCGGGCGGGGCGTGACGGGCGGGGGAACGCCGCCGTGGCCGAAACCGGGCGGTGTGCGGCACATCAGTCGACGGCGGCGGCCAGACGTTGGATGGCGGCCATCGGCACCGGGAGCCAGTCGGGCCGGTGCCGGGCCTCGTACACCACCTCGTACACCGCCTTGTCCGTCTCATGGGCCCGCAACAACTCCGGTTCGCTGCGCGGATCGACGCCCGCGGCCTGCGCGTACCCGTCGCAGTAGGCAGTCCGGCAGCGTGCCGCCCACTCGGCGTTCCAGGGCCGGTGGGAGCGGGCCGCGTAGTCGAAGGAGCGGAGCATGCCTGCGATGTCGCGCACCGGGGGCTGCGGACGGCGGCGTTCCAGGAGGGGCCGCGCCGGTTCGCCCTCGAAGTCGATCAGTGACCAGAAACCGTCGGCCGCGCGCAGGGTCTGGCCGAGATGCAGATCGCCGTGCACCCGCTGCGCGGCCCAGCTCCGGCCCCTGTGGCCCAGTGCGGCAACGGCGTCGAACGCGGTGCGCAGCCCGGGAACATACGGCACCAGCGCCGGTACCGCGTGGGCAGCCGCCTCCAGCCGTTCCATCATCCCGGCGGCGAGATGCTCGGTCTGCGAGCGGCGCAGCACGGGCGTCGGCAGCGCGGTGGCGAGTGCCGTGTGCACCTCGGCGGTGGCGCGTCCGAGTGCGCGGGCCTCCCGGGTGAAGTCATGGCCCGTGGCCAGTGCCCGTAGCGCAAGCTGCCAGCCGTCCTCCGCGCCCCGCAGGAAGGGCTGGAGAACGCCGAGGGTGAGCGGCTCCGATGCTGTCGCCTCGAACCAGGCGACGGGTTCCGGCACCCGGCCGCAGCCCTCCCGGGAGAGGGCGAGCGGCAGTTCCAGATCGGGATTGGTCCCGGGGAAGACCCTGCGGAAGATCTTCAGGATGTAGGCGTTGCCGTAGACGAGCGAGGAGTTGGACTGCTCCGTGTCGAGCACCCGAGGGGTGAGCCCGGCGGGGATGGAAGCGGCGCCCCGGTCGAAACGGAGGGGGCCGAGGGTGCCGGGGGTGCGCAACCGTTCCAGCAGAAGTTCGGCGAGCCGCGGATCGTGCAGACCCTCGTAGACCGCCAGACCGGCCAGTGGACCTCCCTTCACATGACCGATGAGGGCGGGGGCGAGCCATGGTGGCAGCGTGGCCCGGACTCCGAGCAGCATCTGATAGCAGTCGTCGGGCGAGGCCGGCATGGACGGCTGATGCACCCGGACCAGCAGATGGAGCAGCCCGGGCCCGTTGCCGGCGCTGCTCCCCGCGGGTTCGGCATCCACGGGCAGTATTTCGGTCGCGGAGACGAGGGAGAAGGCCGTGACTGGTTGTCCCTTGCCTGCGAACCACCGCTGCCGAGGCAGCCACTCATGCAGCAGGGGGGCGAGTGACGGGAGTAGTGCTGTGCTGTTGGCGAGGGCGACCCGAGTGGATGCAGCCTTCGACATGGCATCGCGTCCTTTCCCCGGGCACACCACAGGATGCGAAGAGTGTCCCGGATTGCGGCAATAGCTGTCCGGCTGTGCGGGACGTGTCGGTCAGGATGGTCCGTACGGACTCGACGTGAAGGGCTCCAAGGGCCTCGGAAGCCCCCTGGGGCCCCCGGCGGACTCGGGCGACTCCGTCGAACTCCGATGCGCTGTGGCGAATTCGGAGAGAAAGACCCTGAAGGGCTCGATATGGGGGAGATTGCCCCGTGCGGGGCGGCGGAAACCGCCCCGCTGGGTATGCGCGGAAGTGGCGCCGCATCAGATCTGCGGCACGTCCTTCCGCAACCTGAACCAGTAGAACCCGTGCCCGGCGAGAGTCAGCAGGTAGGGCCACTGACCGATGGCGGGGAAGCGCACCCCGCCGATCAGCTCCACCGGATGACGCCCGTTGAACGTCCGCAGATCGAGCTCCGTCGGCTGCGCGAACCGCGAGAAGTTGTGCACGCACAGCACGAGATCGTCCTTGTACTCACGGGTGAAGGCGAGCACCGCGGGGTTCGAGGACGGCAGTTCGTTGTACGACCCGAGACCGAAGGCCCGATTCTGCTTACGGATCTCGATCATCCGCCGTGTCCAGTGCAGCAGCGACGACGGCGAGGCCATCGCCGCCTCGACGTTGGTCACCTGGTAGCCGTAGACCGGGTCCATGATCGTCGGGAGGTAGAGCCGCCCCGGATCGCTGGAGGAGAATCCCGCGTTCCGGTCGGGCGTCCACTGCATCGGGGTGCGTACGGCATCCCGGTCGCCCAGCCAGATGTTGTCGCCCATCCCGATCTCGTCCCCGTAGTACAGAATCGGGGAACCCGGCAGCGACAGGAGCAGGGCTGTGAACAGCTCGATCTGGTTGCGGTCGTTGTCCAGGAGGGATGCGAGCCGCCGCCGGATGCCGATATTGGCCCGCATCCGTGGATCCTTGGCGTACTCCGCGTACATGTAGTCGCGCTCTTCGTCCGTGACCATCTCGAGCGTGAGCTCGTCGTGGTTGCGCAGGAAGATGCCCCACTGGCAACCGGAGGGGATCGCCGGGGTCTTCGCCAGGATTTCCGAGACCGGATAGCGGCTCTCGCGGCGCACGGCCATGAAGATGCGCGGCATCACCGGGAAATGGAACGCCATATGGCACTCGTCGCCGCCGGCCGGGAAGTCACCGAAGTAGTCGACGACGTCTTCCGGCCACTGATTGGCCTCGGCGAGCAGCACGGTGTCCGGGTAGTGCGCGTCGATCTCCTTGCGCACCCGCTTGAGGAACTCGTGGGTCTCCGGCAGGTTCTCGCAGTTGGTGCCCTCCCGCTGGTACAGATACGGCACGGCGTCGACGCGGAAGCCGTCGATACCGAGATCCAGCCAGAACCGGAGCGCGGAGATGATCTCCTCCTGCACCGCGGGGTTCTCGTAGTTGAGATCCGGCTGGTGGGAGAAGAACCGGTGCCAGTAGTACTGCTTGCGCACCGGGTCGAAGGTCCAGTTGGACGTCTCCGTGTCGACGAAGATGATCCGCGCGTCCGGGAACTGCTTGTCGTCGTCGGCCCAGACGTAGTAGTCGCCGTACGGCCCGTCGGGATCGCTGCGCGACTGCTGGAACCAGTCGTGCTGATCGCTCGTGTGGTTCATGACGAAGTCGATGATCACGCGCATCCCGCGATGGTGCGCGGCATCGACGAACTCCACGAAGTCGGCGAGGTCGCCGAACTCCGGAAGCACGGCGGTGTAGTCGGAGACGTCGTATCCGCCGTCGCGCAGGGGCGACTTGAAGAACGGCGGCAGCCAGAGGCAGTCGACGCCGAGCCACTGCAGATAGTCCAACTTGGCGGTGAGGCCTTTGAGATCGCCGATGCCGTCGCCGTTGGAGTCCTGGAAGGAGCGGACGAGGACCTCGTAGAAGACGGCGCGTTTGAACCAGTCGGGATCGCGGTCCTTGGCCGGGGTGTCCTCGAACTTGTCGTGGACAGGCTCATTGACAATCATGGTGTGGGTGACCCTCCGGTCGGCGGGGACGGTCGCAGGACGACGATGTGCGCGGGCGTGACGCCCGGCTCTAGGCGCACATAGAAGGTCCTGCCCCAGTGATAGGTGTGGCCGGTGAGCTCGTCGCGCACCGGCACGGTCTCGTGCCAGTCGAGGCCGAGTTGCGGCATGTCCAACGAGACCGTGGCCTCCTGGGTGTGGTGAGGGTCGAGGTTGACGACCACCAGAACGATGTTCGAACCCGAGCGCTTGCTGTAGACGATCAGCGCGTCGTTGTCGGCGGCGTGGAAGTGCACGTCGCGCAGCTGCTGCAGTGCGGGATGACGCCGCCTGATCCGGTTGAGCGAGGTGATGAGCGGAGCCAGGGAACGGCCCTCGCGCTCCGCCGACTCCCAGTCCCTGGGCCGGATTTCGTACTTCTCCGAGTTCAGGTACTCCTCGCTGCCGGCCCGCACCGGGGTGTTCTCGCACAGCTCGTACCCCGCGTACACGCCCCACGACGGCGAGAGTGTCGCGGCGAGCACGGCCCGCGCCTCGAAGGCCGGGCGTCCGCCGTCCTGGAGATAGCCCGGCAGGATGTCCGGGGTGTTCACGAAGAAGTTGGGCCGCATGGAGGAGGCCGCTTCACCGGCCAGCTCGGTGACGTACTCCGTGAGTTCCTGCCTGGTGTTGCGCCAGGTGAAGTACGTGTACGACTGCTGGAAACCGACCGTGGCGAGCGCATGCATCATCGCGGGGCGGGTGAACGCCTCGGCCAGGAAGATCACATCGGGGTCGGTGCGGTTGATGTCGGCGATCACCTTCTCCCAGAAGATCACCGGCTTGGTGTGCGGATTGTCGACGCGGAAGATCCGTACCCCGTGGTCCATCCAGAACCGCAGGATGCGGACGGTCTCCGCGACCAGCCCCGGCAGATCCTTGTCGAAGGCGATCGGATAGATGTCCTGGTACTTCTTGGGCGGGTTCTCCGCGTACGCGATGGTGCCGTCCGGGCGGTGGTGGAACCACTCGGGATGTTTCTCCACCCACGGATGGTCGGGAGAGCACTGGAGCGCGAAGTCCAGCGCGATCTCCATGCGGAGGGTGCGGGCGGTTCCGACGAAGTGGTCGAAGTCGTCGAGCGTGCCGAGTCCGGGGTGGACGGCATCGTGACCGCCCTCGGCCGAACCGATCGCCCACGGCACCCCCACGTCGTGGGCGCCGGGGGACAACGAGTTGTTCGGGCCCTTGCGATGGGTGGTCCCGATGGGGTGGATGGGCGGCAGATAGACGACGTCGAAGCCCATGGCGGCGACCGCGGGAAGCCGCTCGGCAGCAGTACGGAACGTGCCGCTGACAACCCTTCCCCGGTGCTTCTGCAGAGGGTCCGCAGCCTTCCCCGTCCCGCCCTTGCTCGCTTTCGCCGGCTCGGCCGGCTCGAACCTGGCGCCCTCCGACCGCGGGAACAGTTCGTACCAGGAACCGAACAGGGCCCGTCGGCGCTCGACGACGAGGGGGAGCGGTCGGGCCGCGGTCACCAGTTCGCGCAGAGGATGGCGGGCGAGCGCGGCGGTGGCCTCGGGGGCGAGCGCGGCGGCGAGCCGCGCGGCGGCCGGCCGTGACTCGTCGCGCAACGCATCGGCCGCGGCCAGCACCGCCTCACGCCCGTCCTGTTTCGGCACACCCCCGGCGGCCCGCTCGTACAGCTCGGAGCCCTCCGCCAGCACGAGCGCGGTGTCGATCCCCGCAGGGATCTTGATCTGTGCGTGCTGGTGCCAGGTGGTCACCGGATCGCTCCAGGCCTCGACCGTGTACGTCCAGTGCCCCTCGGAGTCCGGCGTGACATCGGCGCCCCAGCGGTCGGTGCCGGGAGCGAGCTCCCGCATCGGCGTCCACGGACCCGGGCGGCCGCTCGGATCCCGCAGCACGGCATTGGCGGCGACCGCCCCATGCCCCTCACGGAAGACGGTGGCCGTGACCTGGAAGGTCTCACCGGCAACGGCCTTGGCGGGCCTTCTGCCGCAATCGACGAGAGGACGGACGTCGAGGACGGGAATGCGACCGATCATGGAATCACCTGGGGACTGGAGCTCGGGCTGCACGGGACGCGGTGCGGGCGTGGAGAGAGGAGTGCGTACGCCGCGACTGTGGGGGTCCGTCCTTTCTAGCTGCTCCGCTGACGGCTGATGGGGTGTGAGCATGGCCGCTCCTGTCCGCATTCACTCGAATGGCACTCGAATGGCTGGGGCGCGGGTGTGGTGCGCGGGTGAGTACCGGATGCGCACCGGACGCGTACGGACTGCATGCGAACCGCTGCCGGATCGCAGATGAACCGCGTTCGGGCCGTATCCGGGCTGTGTACCGCAGAAGCCTTCCCACGGTTGCCGGGGGGCCAATCCGGTGGTTTGTTAACTACCCGGGCGTAGCGGTGAAGGTCTGAATACGCCGGGCTCCGCCCTGTGCCGGTCGTGGGCGTCGCCGTGTCAGTCCCATGAACCGAAACCTCCTCCTCGACGTGGTGCGCGTCGCACGGAGTCGCGTCGAAGGCCGGCCGGTCCGCCTCGACCCGACCCCCGTACACGCCACTGGGCAGCCTTCCCTGTGCCGTGAAGGGCCACAAGGTTGCGCGAGGGGGTGGAATCGGCCATAACGCCTGTGGCGGATGAGTACCGATCTACGGAGAGGGGCGGTGGCGCGGACGAGACGCAGGGGGCCGCTGATCCGATGCCGGGACTGCGGTGGGCGTCGGGGCCGGAGTCGGGGGCGGATCCGGGAGCGGGCGGCTCGCCGGGTGCCGTTCACTGTGAGCCGGTCGCGCGCCGTGGTTGCGGAGTACGGCACACCGTTACCGTCGAGGGTGACGGAGCGGCGCACACCGTGGTGCGTCCCCTCGGATTCGTACGTCCCCTGTAAAGGTGGAATACGTGAAGGCCATTCGTCGATTCACCGTGCGTCCTGTCCTCCCCGATTCCCTTCAACCGCTCAGCGACCTCGCCCGCAACCTGCGCTGGTCCTGGCACACCGAGACACGTGAGCTCTTCCGGGCCGTCGACCCGGCGGGCAGGCGCACGGCGGACTCCGACCCCGTACGTCTGCTCGGCGCCGTCTCTGCCGGGCGCCTTGCCGAGCTGGCCCGGGACCAGCAGTTCCTGCACCGGCTGACCGAGGCGTCCGCCGCCCTCCAGGAGTATCTCGACGGTCCACGGTGGTACCAGGAGCAGCTGGCGCAGGGTGCGGAACTGCCCGCCGCCGTGGCGTACTTCTCGCCCGAATTCGGCGTGACCGCAGCCCTTCCGCAGTACTCCGGCGGACTCGGCATCCTTGCCGGGGACCATCTGAAGGCCGCCAGCGACCTCGGTGTGCCCCTCGTCGGGGTCGGCCTGCTCTACCGGCACGGCTACTTCCGGCAGAGCCTGTCGCGCGACGGCTGGCAGCAGGAGCACTATCCCCTCCTCGACCCCAACGAACTGCCGCTCACCCTGGTGCGCGAGGCCGACGGAACACCGAGCCGCGTGGTACTGGCCCTTCCGGGTGGCCGCTCGCTCCACGCCCACATCTGGCAGGCCCAGGTCGGCCGCGTCCCTCTGCTCCTGCTCGACTCCGACGTGGAGGAGAACGCACCCGGCGAGCGCGAGGTCACCGACCGGCTGTACGGCGGTGGCAGCGAACACCGGCTGCTGCAGGAGATGCTGCTCGGCATCGGCGGCGTACGAGCCGTGCGGACCTACTGCCGGCTCACCGGGCACGCGGCCCCGGAGGTCTTCCACACCAACGAGGGCCACGCCGGTTTCCTCGGTCTTGAACGCATCCGTGAACTCTCCGGAACCGGCCTGGATTTCGACTCCTCGGTCGAGGCGGTGCGGGCCGGCACGGTGTTCACCACCCACACCCCGGTGCCTGCCGGAATCGATCGCTTCGACCGGGAGCTCATCGCCCGTCACTTCGGCGACGACGGCGAACTGCCGGGTGTCGGGGTCGAGCGGATCCTGCAGCTCGGTATGGAGACGTACCCCGGTGGCGAGCCCACCCTCTTCAACATGGCGGTCATGGGCCTGCGGCTCGCTCAGCGGGCCAACGGCGTCTCCACTCTGCACGGGGCGGTCAGCCGGCAGATGTTCGCCGGGCTGTGGCCGGGCTTCGATGCCGCGGAGGTGCCGATCACCTCGGTGACCAACGGCGTGCACGCGCCCACCTGGGTCGCCCCCGAAATCTTCGGGCTGCGAGCCCGGTACGGTGGCACGCCGGGACGCTGGGACGCGGCGGCCGGAATCCCGGACCGCGAAATCTGGGACCTGCGGCGGACGCTGCGCGAACAGCTGGTGACCGAGGTCCGCACGAGGCTTGCCGCCTCCTGGCGCACGCGTGGTGCGCAGCCGGCCGAACTGGGCTGGATCGACGGCGTGCTGGACCCGGATGTGCTGACGATCGGCTTCGCCCGCCGCGTGCCCTCCTACAAGCGGCTGACCCTGATGCTCCGTGACCGCGACCGGCTGACGGAGCTGCTCCTCCACCCGACGCGGCCGATTCAGATCGTTGTCGCGGGCAAGGCGCACCCCGCCGACGACAGTGGAAAACGGCTGGTCCGGGAATTGGTCCGGTTCTCCGACGACCCCAGGGTCCGCCACCGCATCGTCTTCCTGCCCGACTACGGGATGGCCATGGCGCAGAAGCTCTACCCCGGCTGCGACGTCTGGCTCAACAACCCGCTGCGGCCCCTGGAGGCCTGCGGCACGAGCGGCATGAAGGCCGCGCTCAACGGCTGTCTCAACCTGTCCGTGCTCGACGGCTGGTGGGACGAGTGGTTCGAACCCGACTTCGGCTGGGCGATCCCGACCGCCGACGGGTCCGCGACGGACGAGGACCGGCGCGACGAGCTGGAGGCGAATGCCCTCTACGAGCTGATCGAGGAGCGGGTGGCACCGCGCTTCTACGACCGGGGCGACGACGGGCTTCCCGAGCGCTGGGTCGAGATGGTCCGCCGCACCGTGGGCACGCTCGGCCCCAAGGTCCTTGCCGGACGCATGGTGCGCGAGTACGTCGAGCGGCTGTACGCCCCCGCCGCGCTCGCCCACCGCTCCCTGGACGCCGCCACGGCGCGGGAGCTCGCGGACTGGAAGGCCCGGGCCCGTGCTGCCTGGCCGCGGGTCGCGGTCGACCATGTGGAGGCCGTGGCGCCCAGCACGATCGGCGGTTCGGCCGAGCTGGGGGCGACGCTGGCGCTGCGTGTCCGGATCGCTCTCGGAGCACTGGAGCCGGACGATGTGGAGGTGCAGGCGGTGGCCGGGCGGGTCGACTCCACCGACGCGATCTCGGACGCCCAGTTCTTCCCGCTGAAGCCCACCGGAGGCCAGGACCTGGAGGGGCGCTGGCTGTACGAGGGCCCGCTCGCCCTCGACCGCACCGGCCCCTACGGCTACACGGTGCGAGTGCTTCCCGCTCACCCGTTGCTGGCAACCAGCGCGGAACTCGGCCTGGTCGCACTGCCGACGGGGGCGACGGGCGACGGAGCGGGCCTGCTGATGCGCTGACCAACCGTCCTCCCCGGGCCCGGCACCTGCGGGGTGCCGGGTCCGCCGGACGTAGGACGAAGCGGCTCACTCCCGATCCCAGTGCCCGGTCCCGGCTTCTGCGACGACCTCGGTGGCGGGGTCGGTGGCGAGGATCGCCCGGACACCCGCGCGGATCGTGCTTTCGTCGTCGGCAAGCAGCAGCCTGATCACGCGGCTCACCCCACGGCGAACCGCCCGGGAGGAATGAGAGCTCCTCCCGGGCGGGACCACCGCATCACGTTCTCGGAATGCGGTGCTGGGTTCAGAAGGTCAGCTTGAAGCTGTTGATCTTGCCGGTGTCACCCGAGTAGAGGTCCTGGACCTTGAGCTTCCAGGTGCCGTTCGCCGCCACGGCCGACGCGTTGACCGTGTACGTCGTCTGGACGTTGGGCGCCGAGTCGGAGATCGAGGCGTTCTTCAGGCGGTACGTCGTGCCGTTCGGGGCGACGAGGTCGATGACCAGGTCACCGCGCCAGGTGTGGGTGATGTCCACGCCGACCTTGAGGGTGCTGGGCGCGTTGCCCGTGATGCCGGTGACGTTGACCGAGCTGGTGACGGCCGCGCCGCGGTCCGGGATGGCGACGGGGGTGGTGTTCTCGAAGACCGTGCCGGGGCCGGGGTCGGTGCCGCCGCCGGAGCGCGCCCCGACGTTGATGCCGGCCCAGGCGTCGGCGACCGCGTTGTACTCGGCGCTGGTCGTGCCGTACAGCTCACCGGCCGCGGCGAGGGTACCGGTGCGGGCCGCCGCGTAGTTCGTGGTGGAGGTGAACTTGGTGGTGAGCGCCTTGAACCAGATCAGGGCGGCCTTGTCGCGGCCGATGCCGGTCACGGGCAGACCGTCGGAGGTGGGGGAGTTGTACGAGACCCCGTTGATGACCTTGGCGCCGCTGCCCTCGGAGAGCAGGTAGAAGAAGTGGTTCGCCGGACCCGAGGAGTAGTGGACGTCGACGTTGCCGATGCCGGAGTACCAGGCGTCCTTGGACGCGCCGTCCTTGCTCGGCTTGTCCATGTAGCGCAGCGGGGTGCCGTCGCCGTTGATGTCGATCTTCTCGCCGATGAGGTAGTCGCCGACGTCCGAGGCGTTGTTGGCGTAGAACTCGACCGCGGTGGCCATGATGTCGCTGGTCGCCTCGTTGAGGCCGCCGGACTCGCCGCTGTAGACCAGGTTGGCGGTGGCGGCGGTGACACCGTGCGTCATCTCGTGCGCGGCCACGTCGAGGGAGGTCAGCGGTGCGGCGTTGGCACTGCCGTCTCCGTAGGTCATGCAGAAGCAGCTGTCGCTCCAGAACGCGTTGACGTAGTTGTTGCCGTAGTGGACGCGGGAGTACGCGCCGACGCCGTCGCCCCGGATGCCGGTGCGGCCCTGCACGTTCTTGTAGTAGTCCCACGTCTCGGCCGCGCCGTAGTGCGCGTCCGCGGCGGCGGTCTCGGCGTTCTGCGGGGTGCCGTTGCCCCACACGTCGGTGGAGTTGGAGAACAGCGTCCCGGTGCCGGAGGAGCCGTGGTTCAGGTTGTACGTCTTGTGGTTGCCGCGGCCCGTGTCGGTCAGCGTGTACGAGGGCGCGGTACCGAGGGTGACCTGACCGCTGTACTCGGTGTTGCCGACCCCGTTCTCGATGGCCTGCCACTCGTACAGCTTCGCGCCGCTGGCCGCGTCCGTGATGACGTGCAACTCGTTCGGGGTGCCGTCCTCCTGGAGTCCGCCGACGACGGTCTCGTAGGCGAGCTGCGGCTTGCCCTGCGCCATCCAGACCACCTTGCGGGGTGCCCGGTCGGCCGCGGTCCTCTTGGAGCCGTCGGCCTTGGCGAGTCCGAGTGCCTGCTTCTCGGCCACGGCGGGCGCGACATCGGCCGTCGTGTCCACGGCCTTCAGCTGACCGCTGCTGACCTTGGACGCCTTGGTGACGCTCTTGGTCGCCCCGGCCTTGGTCTCCTGGACGACCAGGTCGCCGCCGAGCACCGGAAGCCCGGCGAAGGTGCGCTCGTAACGGGTGTGCGTGGTGCCGTCGTTGTCCTGGATGACATCCCGGACGACGAGCTTCTCCTGAGAGCCGAGACCGAGCTCCTTGGCCGTGGCCGCCTTGCTCGCGTTGGCCTCGCTGATCAGCTCGGCGCGCTTGGACGGGGTGAGCTTCTTGGCCAGTGCGCCGTGGTTGGCGCCGGCGGTCGCCGCCGCCGCGGTGGCGCTGCCGGGAGTGGCCGTGGCCGTACCGGTCTGGACTCCGACGGCGAGGAGAGCTGCTGCGGCTATCAGAGCGCCGGTCGCGGTGGCACGACGGCTGGGCGTGGATCTCACGCGGACTCCTTCTGCGAGGGGGGTACCGGTGGCTGGGTGAGCCGACCGGGCAGAGCAGGCGGTGCGCAGAACGTGGGAAGAGTGTCAGCAGATGGACGTTCCTGTCAGGACCGCGTCAACAAGTTGGCCGGAATTCGTCCGTTGCCAGAAAGGTCATGTTCGTTAAGCGGACGTTTCACCGATCGTTACCGAGAGGGTGTACACGGTCCGGAGCGGCCGATTTCGAAGAGCGGGGCCCGGTTGAGCTCGAACGCATCATGTGCGAACGGCCCGTTCGGCGCGGGGTCGTGGCCACCGGCCGAAAGTGTCTTGAATTGTGGCTCGTTCTGAACGGGCCAGTCCTTGTCGTGCAGCAAAGGCCAGGTAAAGCAACGGCAGCTGCCCCACCGCTGCCGATCCGGTGCGCGGCACCGCCGCACCGGCCGGTCCTCCGCCCGGTGTGGTGGTGCCGACGCCGGTGGTTGTTGCCGGCCGGCGGGTCAGGCCAGGCTTTCCCGCCAGGCGCGGTGGAGCCCGGCGAACCGGCCGGTACCGCCGATGAGTTCGGACGGGGAGCCGTCCTCCACGATCCGGCCGTGCTCCATGACCAGGACCCGGTCCGCGATCTCCACGGTCGACAGCCGGTGGGCGATCACGACCGCGGTGCGGCCGTGCAACACCGTGTCCATGGCCCGTTGCACGGCGCGTTCGCCGGGGATGTCGAGGGAGCTCGTCGCTTCGTCGAGGATCAGGACCGCCGGGTCCGCGAGCAGGGCGCGGGCGAAGGCGACCAGTTGGCGCTGGCCCGCCGAGATCCGCCCGCCCCTCTTGCGTACATCCGTGTCGTACCCGTCGGGCAGTCCGCTGATGAAGTCGTGCGCGCCGATCGCCTTCGCGGCCCGCTCGATCTCCTCGCGCGAGGCCTCCGGGCGGCCGATGGCAATGTTCTCGGCGACCGTCCCCGAGAAGAGGAACGCCTCCTGGGTCACCATCACGACACCGCGCCGCAGTTCGGGCGTGGCCAGATCGCGCAGATCGGTCCCGTCCAGCAGCACCCTGCCGTCGGTCGGGTCATAGAACCGGGCCAGCAGCTTGGCGAGCGTCGACTTCCCGGCACCCGTCGAGCCGACCACGGCCACGGTCTGCCCGGCCGGGATCGTCAGATCGAAGCGGGGCAGCACTTCGCCGCCCGTGCGGTAGGCGAATCTCACCGAGTCGAAGGCGACGTCCCGCCCCGGGTGCTCACCCGTGCGGGCAGGCAGCTCCCGCGGGTTCGGCGCCTCGGGGACGGTGGGGGTCTGGGCCAGCAGTCCCGCGATCTTCTCCAGCGAGGCCGCAGCCGACTGATAGGAGTTGAGGAACATGCCGAGCCGGTCGATCGGGTCGTACAGCCGTCGCAGGTAGAGCACGGCCGCGGCCAGCACGCCGAGCGCGAGCGTCCCGGAGGCGACTCGGTACGCGCCCCACAGCACGATGCCGGCGACCGCCGTGTTGGCGACCAGCCGGGAGCCGACCACGTAGCGCGCCATCTCCAGCAGCGCGTCGCCGTTCGTCCGGCAGTGCCGCAGGTTGAGCCGCTCGAATTCTGTGTCGTTGATGCGCTCGCGACGGAACGCCTGGACAGGACGGATCCCGTTGATCGTCTCCGCGAACTTCACGATGACCGACGCGATTGCTGTCGACCGGGCGGAGTAGATCACCCCGGCGCGCCGTCGGTAGAGCCGCACCAGCAGATACAGCGGCACGAACGAGAGGACGGCGACCGCTCCGAGACCGACGTCCAGCCACAGCAGCATCAACGAGATGGAGATGAAGGAGAGCACGACGCCGATCAGTTCCTGCAGCCCCTCGCTGAGCAGCTCCCGCAGCGACTCCACATCCGTGGTGGACCGGGAGATCAGCCGACCCGAGGTGTAGCGCTCATGGAAGTCCACGCTCAGTGCCTGCGCATGACGGAAGATCCGCCCCCGGAGATCGAGCAGCACGTCCTGGTTGATCCGGGCGGAGGCCTGGATGAACGCGTACTGCATGCTCCCCGCGCCGGCCGAACACAGCGCGTACCCGATGGCCACGGCGATCAGTGGTCCGTAGTCCTTGTCGCGGAACGCGGGCACGCCGCTGTCGATGGCGTACGCGACGAGCAACGGGCCCGCCTGGACCGCGACCTGCTGGATCAGCAGGAACAGCGCGGCCACCACCACCCTGCCCCGGTGCGGGCCGAGCAGGGACAGCAGCAGGGCGCGGGTCGCGCCGCGCGGAGTGGGCAGGTCGTCCTGGTCGAAGGGGTCCTGGGCGCCGGAGGCGGAGCCGGGTTCGGGAGCGGCCCCGGGCGTCTTCGGTGGGGTGCCGTCCGGTCGTGCTGCCGGCCGGTCACGGGTCAGGGTGTCCGTACCCGTGCCGCTGGCCGCGTCCGCGGTGCCGGTGGTTGCGTCGGTGCCGCTCAGGGGCTCGTTCTCGTCGCTGCCGCCCGCTCCCGCGGGGCGTCCGGTCGTCGCATGGGTCATCGGATGCTGTCCTTCTCGGCAGGGACGTCCATGGCAGGCAGGCCGTCGGGGGACAGGAATACGGGCGCGTCCCCGGCGCCGGACATCAGCCAGGCGTACTCGGCGTTGCTGCGCAGCAGTTCCTGGTGGGTGCCGACGGCGCTGATCCGGCCCTCGGACAGCAGCGCCACCCGGTCCGCGAGCATCACGGTGGACGGCCGGTGGGCGACCACGATGGCCGTGGTCGACTCGAGCACGCGCCGCAGGGCCGCCTCCACCAGCGTCTCCGTATGCACGTCCAGGGCGGAGAGCGGGTCGTCGAGCACCAGGAAGCGCGGCTGCCCGACGACGGCGCGGGCCAGTGCGAGGCGCTGCCGCTGCCCGCCGGAGAGACTGAGCCCCTGCTCGCCGACCTGGGTGTGGATGCCTTCCGGCAGGTCGTACACGAAGTCGGCCTGGGCGATCGAGAGCGCCCGCCGCAGCTCGTCCTCGCCGGCGCCGTCGGCGCCCATGAGGACGTTCTCCCCGACGCTCGCCGAGAAGAGCGTCGGCTCCTCGAACGCCACGGACACCAGCTCACGCAGCTGTTCGCGCCGCATGGTGGTGATGTCGGTGCCGTCCAGCGTGATCCGCCCGGCGGTGGCGTCGTGCAGCCTCGGTACGAGGGCGGTGAGCGTCGTCTTCCCCGATCCCGTGGCCCCGACCAGAGCCATCGTCTCGCCGGGCCGGATCCGCAGATCGATCCGGGTCAGCACGGGTACGGAGTCCGACTCCGCGTCGGGGTAACGGAACTCGACGCCCTCGAAGACCATTCCGCCGTCCGCGTGCTGCTGCGAGGGCGGCGGGAAAGACTCCGCGGCGGTCTCGCGCTCCTCCTCCACATCCATCACCTCGAAGAACCGCTCGGTCGCCGTCGCCGACTCCTGGCTCATCGCCAGAAGGAAACCGATCGACTCGACCGGCCACCGCAGCGCGAGAGCGGTCGACAGGAACGCCACCAGCGTGCCCGCCGAGAGATCTCCGTCGGCTACCTGGATCGTGCCGAGAACCAGCGCCGCGCCGATCGCCAGCTCCGGGATCGTGGTGATGAAGGCCCAGATGCCGGCCAGCAGCCGCGCCTTGTCGAGTTCGGTGCCGCGCAGTCGCTGCGAGAGGCCGCGGAAGGCCAGGGCCTGGCTTCGGTTCCTCCCGAAGCCCTTGATGATCCGGATGCCGAGGACGCTCTCCTCGACGACCGTCGTCAGATCGCCGACCTGGTCCTGGGCCTTGCGTGCCACCACCGCGAACTTCGTCTCGAAGACGGAGCAGAGAATCACCAGCGGCACGACCGGTACGAGCAGCACCAGGCCCAGCGTCCACTGCTGCACCAGCAGAATAATGAAACCGACCAGGATGGTGGTGGCGTTGACCAGGAGGAACGTCAGGGGGAATGCCAGGAACATGCGCAGCAGCATCAGGTCCGTGGTTCCGCGCGACAGCAGCTGCCCGGACGGCCAGCGGTCGTGGAAGGCCACCGGCAGCCGTTGCAGATGCCGGTACAGGTCGGCCCGCATCGATGCCTCGACGCCCGCCAGCGGCCGCGCCACCAGCCATCGCCGCAGCCCGAAGAGCAGTGCCTCGGCGATGCCCAGCAGCAACAGGTACAGCGCACCGAGCCAGACTCCGCCCGGATCACGGTGCGCGACCGGGCCGTCCACGATCCACTTCAGTACGAGGGGGATCACCAGGCTGAGGCAGGAGGCGACGATCGCCACGGCCGCCGCCGCGGACAGGCGGATACGTACAGGCTTCACGTAAGGCCACAGCCGCAGCAGGGTGCTCGCGGCGGACCGGTCCTTGGGCTCTACATGTGTTTCGGGCATCAGGGGCGAGCCTACGGTTCACCACTGACATCGCTCATCCGGTTTTCGTCGCTCTGTCGACATCCCGCCCCCCAATGGCCCGTGACCGCCCGGTCGTACCCCGGAGTCAACCGATCGGCTGATGTCGTTTCGAGCGTGATGGCCGATGCCGCGCGGCCCCGCCGGACGGGACCCTCGTACCCATGGCAATCATCGAAGTGAACGCGGTGCACAAGGCCTACGCCGGGCGCACCGCGGTGGACGGCGTGACGTTCGCCGTCGACGAGGGGGAGATCTTCGGGATTCTCGGCCCCAACGGCGCGGGCAAGACCACGACCGTCGAATGCGTCGAGGGTCTGCGGATCCCCGACTCCGGTACGGTCCGGGTCGCCGGACTCGACCCCGTCGCCGACCACGGACGAGTGACGCAACTGCTGGGCGCCCAGCTCCAGGAGAGCGAGCTGCAGGCGAAGCTCACGGTCCGCGAGGCGCTGGAGCTGTACAGCGCCTTCTATTCGAACCCCGCCGACTGGCGGACCCTGGCCGAACGGCTCGGTCTGCACACCGAGCTCACCACGCGCTTCGCCAAGCTGTCGGGCGGTCAGAAGCAGCGGCTTTCCATTGCCCTCGCCCTGGTCGGCAACCCACGGGTCGTGGTGCTCGACGAGCTGACCACCGGACTTGATCCGCGTGCCCGCCGTGACACCTGGCAGCTGATCGAAGAGGTACGGGACAGTGGCGTGACCGTCCTTCTCGTCACCCATTTCATGGAGGAGGCCCAGCGGCTCTGCGACCGGATCGCCGTGATCGACCAGGGGAAGGTCGTCGCCCTCGACACCCCAGCCGGCCTGATCAGCAAGGCAGGCAGCTCCACGGTCATCTCCTTCATGCCGTCACAGCCGCTCGACGACACCGAGCTGGGCCTGCTGCCCGGGGCGGTCTCCGTCGAGCAGAAGGACGGCCGGATCGTCATCAACGGCACCGACGAGACGGTCAACGCGGTGATCTCGCTGCTGGCCCGCCACCGCGTCACGGCACACCAACTCCGTGTCTCCGAGGCCACTCTGGACGACGCCTTCCTCGACCTCACAGAACAGGCGGCCTGAGATGACCACGGCGAACCCGGCCAAGCCGCGGGCCGCGACCACCCCCTGGGCGGCGGTGCTCAGGACCGAGACGCGGCTCTTCCTCCGCGAACCCGGCGGCCTGTTCTGGATCCTTGTCTTCCCGACCGCGCTGCTGACGATCCTCGGCCTGATCCCGTCCTTCCGGGACCCCGATGACGCGCTCGGTGGCCGCCGCGTCGTCGATCTGTACGTACCGGTGTCGGTGCTGCTCGCCATGATCATGGCTGGGATCGGGGCCATGCCGCCCATCCTCACCGGCTACCGCGAGCGCGGGATCCTGCGCCGGATGTCGACCACTCCGGTGCCGCCGTCCGCCCTGCTCACCGCGCAGATCGCCCTGCACGGCGCCGCGGCCCTCGGCTCCGCCGCGCTGGTGATGACCGTCGGCCGCACCGTCTTCGGCGTGAGGCTGCCCGGACAGCCCTTCGGCTACGTCCTGGCGCTGCTCCTGGCGACCGCGAGCGTCCTCAGCCTCGGCGCGCTGCTGTGCGCGCTCTCGCGCACCACCAAGGCGTCCTCCGCCATCGGCACGGTCGCCAACCTCGTGATGATGTTCACCGCCGGGGTCTGGATCCCGGTGCAGACCATGCCCGACACCCTCCGGCGCATCGTCGAGGTCACCCCGTTCGGCGCGGCCTCCCAGGCACTGGACCGGGCGGCGTCCGGCGGCTGGCCCGGCTGGGCCCAGCTGGCCGTGATGGCGCTGTGGGCGGCCTTGGTGACCCTGCTCGCGACCCGTCTGTTCCGGTGGGAGTGACCGGTTCCGGGGGAGACTTCACCCATGGACACGGGGGACACGGCGGAAACGGCAGAGGCATCCACCGCCGGGGCGACGACGGCCGCGCAGTGGTGGGAGCGGTTCTTCCGGTACGGGCCGTACGGTCTGCTCGGCCTGGCCACCACGGTCTCGGTCGTGTCCGCCGGCCTCATCATGTCCCGCTCGGACGTGTACGCCGTCGCGGCGCTGGTTCCGGTGGTGCTCGTCCTCCAGTTCTGGTGGGGGCGCGCCAGGCCGAAGGTTCCCCCACGGTCGAAGGCGGCGCAGTTCTACTTCGTCGCCCGCACGTTGCTCGCCTTCGCGCTGACCTGGTGCAACCCGTTCTTCTCGATGTTCGCGGTGCTCGGCTACTTCGACGCGGGCCGGCTGCTCCCGGATCGGGCCGTCCGGGCGGGCCTGCTCGCCACCGCCGTCATCATGGCGGGCTCGCAGTCCGGCAGCGGCCTCCCGCCGGCCGACCTCATGAACTGGATCGCCTTCGGCATCCTCCTCACCCTGCACGCAACCCTCACCATGGTCTTCGCCCAGATCGGCGACCGGGAGGCCGAGCAGAACCGCGCCCAGGTCGACACCATCGCCGAACTGGAGTCCGCCAACGCCCGCCTCGAACAAGCCCTCGCCGAGAACGCGGGCCTGCACGCCCAACTCCTCGTCCAGGCGCGCGAGGCGGGCGTCGCGGACGAGCGGCGCCGGCTCGCCGCCGAGATCCACGACACGCTCGCGCAGGGCCTGACCGGCATCATCGCCCAGCTCCAGGTGGTGACCTCGGTTGCCGACACCGACCCGGCACTGGCCCGGCAGCACCTCGACCGCGCCGCCGCGCTGGCCCGGCACAGCCTGGGCGAGGCGCGCCGCTCGGTGCACAATCTGGTCCCCGCCGCACTGGAGCACGACGACCTTCCGGGCGCGCTGAAGAAGACGGTCATCGGCTGGGCGGAACGCCACGGGACCCGGGCCGACTTCACCGTCACCGGTACCGTCGAGCCGATCCACGACGAGATAGGCGCCACCCTGCTCCGTATCGCCGAGGAAGCCCTCGCCAACGTCGGCCGCCATGCCGGGGCCTCGCGGGTCGGCATCACCCTGTCCTTCATGGGTGACGAGATCACCCTGGACGTACGGGACGACGGCCGCGGCTTCGACCCGGCCGCCCTGCCGCCGCACAGCCGCGCGGGCGGCTTCGGGCTCCGCGGCATGCGGGCCCGCGCCGAACGCATCGCGGGCACCGTCGAGGTGGAGACGGAGCCGGGCCGCGGCACGGCGGTCTGCGCCCGGGTGCCACTGGTTCAGCACAGCCGATGACCAGTACGGTTGGCCTGCCATGGCTGAGGATCCCGCACGCGTCATCACGCTCGTCGTCGTCGACGACCACCCCGTCGTACGGGACGGTCTGCGCGGCATGTTCGACTCGGCCCCCGGCTTCCGGGTCCTCGGGGAGGCGTCGAACGGGGTGGAGGGCGTCGACCTCGTGGCCCGGCTCGACCCCGATGTCGTCCTGATGGATCTGCGGATGCCGGGCGGCGGCGGAGTCGCCGCCATCGCCGAACTCATTGGGCGCGGCGCCCGTTCCAAGGTGCTCGTCCTCACCACGTACGACACCGACTCCGACACGCTGCCCGCGATCGAGGCGGGCGCGACCGGCTATCTGCTCAAGGACGCACCCCGCGAAGAGCTGTTCACCGCCGTGCGCGCCGCCGCCGACGGCCGTACCGTGCTGTCGCCCGCCGTCGCCTCCCGGCTCGTCTCGCGAGTACGTGCCCCCGGCGCCGCGGGCCACGAGGCGCTGTCCGCTCGCGAGCGCGAGGTGCTCGAACTGGTCGCCAAGGGCACCTCGAACCGGGAGATCGCCGCCGAACTGTTCATCAGCGAGGCAACGGTGAAGACCCATCTCACGCACATCTTCGCGAAACTGGGCGCCAAGGACCGCGCCGCGGCCGTCGCGATCGGCTACGACCGCGGCGTCCTCGGCTGACGCTCATTGCCTCACGCTCACTCCCTGACCCGGAGCAGCAGCACCGACCTGGCCGGTACGGTCAGGGTCCCACCGCCCCGGTGGACCGTGCCGGGTGCCCCGGCCTGGTCCTCCCGCGAGGTGTCCAGGACCAGTTCGTAACTCCGCGCCCAGGGCGGCCCGGGGAGCCGGAAGCCGCTCGGCCGGTGGTCCGCGTGCAGGATCGCCAGGAAACTGTCGTCCGTGACCTGTTCGCCGCGCGCGTCCCGGCCCGGGATATCACGCCCGGAGAGATAGAGCCCGACCGTCGCGGCCGGTGCGTACCAGTCCTCCTCCGTCATCTCCGTCCCCTGCCGGGTGAACCACGCGAGGTCCCGCAGCCCGTCCGCGGCCTGCGGCCGGCCGGAGAAGAAGGCGCGGCGGCGCAGCACCGGATGGGTGTGGCGCAGCGCGAGCAACCGAGCCGTCAGTTCGGTCAGTTCCCGCCATTGCGGCTGGTCGAGCAGCGACCAGTCCAGCCAGCCGATCTCGTTGTCCTGGCAGTACGCGTTGTTGTTGCCGCCCTGCGTCCGGCCCATCTCGTCGCCCGCGACCAGCATCGGCACCCCGGTCGACAGCAGCAGGGTGGTGAGCAGATTGCGCAACTGGCGGCGGCGCAGCGCGTTGATCCCGGGGTCGTCGGTCTCGCCCTCGGTGCCGCAGTTCCAGGCCCGGTTGTCCGACGTGCCGTCCCGGTTGCCCTCACCGTTCGCCTCGTTGTGCTTCTGCTCGTAACTGACCAGATCGCGCAGCGTGAAGCCGTCGTGCGCGGTGATGAAGTTGACCGATGCGTACGGGCGGCGGCCACCCCACGCGTACAGATCGCTGGACCCGGTCAGCCGGTAGCCGAGATCCCGTACGTCGGGCAGGGCGCCGCGCCAGAAGTCCCGTACGGCATCGCGGTAGCGGTCGTTCCACTCCGTCCACAGCGGCGGGAAGGCGCCGACCTGGTAGCCGCCGTTGCCGACGTCCCATGGCTCCGCGATGAGCTTCACCCGGCGCAGCACCGGGTCCTGGGCGATCACCGCGAGGAACGGGGACAGCATGTCGACGTCGTGCATCGAGCGGGCCAGCGCCGCCGCCAGATCGAAGCGGAAGCCGTCGACGCCCATCTCGGTGACCCAGTACCGCAGCGAGTCCGTGATCAGCCGCAGCACATGCGGCTGCACCACATGCAGGGTGTTTCCGCAGCCGGTGTAGTCGGTGTACCTCCGGGCGTCGGACTGGAGCCGGTAGTAGCCGCGGTTGTCGATGCCGCGCAGTGACAGCATCGGACCCAGCTCACTCGCCTCCGCCGTGTGGTTGTAGACCACGTCGAGGATGACCTCGATCCCGGCGTCGTGCAGCGCCCGCACCATCCGCTTGAACTCGCCGACCTGCTGACCGCCCGTACCGCTCGCCGAGTAGTCCGCGTGCGGGGCGAAGTACCCGATGGAGTTGTATCCCCAGTAGTTGTGCAGTCCGCGCCTCAGCAGGTGGTCCTCGTGGGCGAACTGATGCACCGGCAGCAGCTCCACCGCCGTCACGCCGAGCCGGGTCAGATGGCCGACGGCCGCCGGGTGGGCGAGTCCGGCGTACGTGCCCCGGAGCTCCTCCGGGATCTCCGGGTGCCGCTTGGTGAAGCCACGCACATGCAGTTCGTAGATGACGGAGTCGGCCCACGGGGTCTTGGGGCGCCGGTCCTCCGCCCAGTCGTCGCCATCGTGGACGACGACACCCTTCGGTACGTACGGAGCGGAGTCCCGTTCGTCCCGGACGGTGTCGGCGACCTGTTGCTGCGGCCAGTCCCTCACATGGCCGTAGACCTCGGCCGGCAGGGTGAACGAGCCGTCCACCGCACGTGCGTACGGATCCAGCAGCAGTTTCGCCGGGTTCCAGCGGGCACCCGTCCACGGGTCCCAGCGACCCTGCACCCGGTAGCCGTACCGCTGACCCGGCCGTACGCCCGGCACGAAACCGTGCCAGATCTCATGGGTCAGCTCGGTCAGCGGGAGGCGTGTCTCGTCCCCATCCTCGTCGAAGAGGCAGAGCTCGACCGCCTCGGCCCCGCCTGCCCAGAGCGCGAAGTTGGTGCCCGCCACCCCGTCCGGGCCCACCCGGAAACGGGCTCCGAGCGGCATCGGCGCACCGGGCCACACGGCCGGCGGCCGCTGCCCGCCGTCGAGCAGCCCGTCTTGCGCCGGGCCGGTCCCCGTCTCGGTCCCTGCCCCCTTCGACGTCCGTTCCAGAACCTTCCCGCCAGACTCCCGGACTGCCTCCTGCTCGGCTGCGCTCGACACCTCTCAGCCTCCCGCGGCTCATCGGACCCGGCGCCGAAGAGGAGCGCATGGCGTCCCGGCCGCGGCTCCCCGAATGTGGTCCTCCCCTCTGTTCTGCCCACGGCGAGGCCCGCACTCACGTTTCCCCCGGCCGGCCCTGGTTGTTGGGGGACGTGAACCACCATGCGAAGAAGGCAGGGGCGAGCACGGTCACCGCGCTGGCATGGGCAGGACCGTTCACCGTACTGGCCGCGCTGTCCGTACTGACCGGCTGCACCCATGCGGAATCCTTCACCGAAGGCAAGCCGAGGCCGCCGCAGCCTGAACGGGGACGGGCCGGCCGGTCATCCTCGCGTCCTTACCCGGCGTCACCTGGTGGAGTCCTGGGACAACTTGGGACTGAACGGTGACATCTACGGGGGATCTCTCAAAGATCCGTATGATTATCTTTCGCTAGCGCGCATGTGCCGCGCGGGGGGTAGGAGCCTGCAGGCTCCCGGGGCCATGGCGGGGCCAGGCCGTGCGAGGGGAGACGACCACATTGAACGGGCAGCCGATATCGGGGACATCGGCCGGGGCGGACAACGGACGGCGTGGTCGGGGGACCACCGGACTGCCGGCTCTGGTACTGGGTGCGCTGCTGTTGCTGGTGACGGCGTGCGGCGGGGGAGACACCGACGCCGGTGACAAGGGCGGGGAAAGCGGCGGGGGCAGGAGCGCTGACACGACCGCCTCGCAGGCGGTGGTGACCGTCGCGCCCAAGGACGGTGCCGGCTCGGTCGCCACCAGCGGGGCGCTGAAGATCTCCGCCGAGCAGGGCAAGCTGACCACGGTCAAGGTCGCGGACCCCAAGGGCGTCGAGGTCGAGGGCAAGATCGCGGCGGACGGCGTGAGTTGGGAGCCCGAGCGGCACCTGGCCGCGGCGACGAAGTACACGGTCCACGCGATCGCCAAGGACGCCAAGGGCCGCGAGTCGGCCAAGGACACCACGTTCACCACACTGGTTCCGAAGAACACCTTCATCGGGCAGTACACGCCGGAGGACGGTTCCACGGTCGGCGTCGGCATGCCGGTCTCGATCCACTTCACCCGCGGTATCACCGACCCCGAAGCGGTCGAGAGGGCCATCAAGGTGACGGCGGAGCCGGCGGTACAGGTCGAGGGGCACTGGTTCGGCAACGACCGCCTGGACTTCCGTCCGGAGAAGTACTGGGCCGCGGGCACCAAGGTGACCGTGAAGCTCAACCTCGACGGCGTCGAGGGACGCCCGGGGGTCTACGGCGAGCAGGCCAAGACGGTCTCGTTCACCATCGGCCGCAGCCAGGTCAGCCATGTCGACGCGAGCACGCACCGGATGAAGGTCGTCCGTGACGGCAAGCAGATCAAGAACATCCCGATCTCCGCGGGCGCCCCTGCGACCACCACGTACAACGGTCAGATGGTCATCAGCGAGAAGCTCAAGGTGACCCGGATGAACGGTGACACCGTCGGCTTCGGCGGCGAGTACGACATCAAGGACGTGCCGCACGCGATGCGTCTGTCCACGTCGGGCACCTTCATCCACGGCAACTACTGGGGCGCGCCCTATGTCTTCGGTTCGACCAACACCAGCCACGGCTGCGTCGGTCTGCAGGACGTGCGCGGCGCCTGGAGCAAGAAGACCCCGGCTGCCTGGTTCTTCGACAACTCGCTCATCGGCGACGTCGTGATCGTGAAGAACTCCCGCGACAAGACCATCCAGCCGGACAACGGGCTCAACGGCTGGAACATGACCTGGGCGGAGTGGACCAAGTAGTTCGCGAAGCACGAGATGACGGCGGGCCCGGTGCTGTGACCAACAGCACCGGGCCCACCGTCGTTAGCGACGGTTAACCTGCCTCTCATGACCGTAACCCTCGAAGCAAGCGACGGCGTCGGCACGATCCGGCTGGACCGTCCGCCCATGAACGCCCTGGACGTCGCCACCCAGGACCGGCTGCGTGAACTCGCCGAGGAGGCGACCCGGCGCGACGATGTGCGCGCCGTCGTCCTCTACGGCGGTGAGAAGGTGTTCGCGGCGGGCGCGGACATCAAGGAGATGCAGGCGATGGACCACACGGCGATGGTCGTACGGTCCAAGGCGTTGCAGGACTCCTTCACCGCGGTGGCCCGCATCCCCAAGCCTGTCGTCGCCGCCGTCACCGGTTATGCGCTCGGTGGCGGCTGCGAGTTGGCGCTCTGCGCCGACTTCCGGATCGCCGCCGACAACGCCAAGCTGGGACAGCCCGAGATCCTGCTCGGCCTGATTCCCGGCGCGGGCGGTACCCAGCGGCTGGCCCGGCTGGTCGGCCCGTCCAAGGCCAAGGACCTGATCTTCACCGGCCGTCACGTGAAGGCCGAAGAGGCGCTGGCGATCGGTCTGGTGGACCGTGTGGTGCCCGCGGCCGAGGTGTACGAGCAGGCATACGCCTGGGCGGCCCGGCTGGCCAAGGGGCCGGCTCTCGCGCTGCGCGCGGCGAAGGAGTCGGTCGACGCCGGGCTGGAGACGGACATCGACACCGGTCTCACGATCGAGCGGAATTGGTTCGCCGGCCTGTTCGCCACCGAGGACCGTGAGCGCGGTATGCGCAGCTTTGTCGAAGAGGGTCCGGGGAAGGCCAAGTTCCTCTGACCGAAGGCCAGGTGGGCACAGGCTGACACGGATTCATCCGTACGAGCGGATTAGCTGAGCCTTGGGAGAAATTTGAGGCTCAGTGCGCCGCCGACCGGGGCAACCTCGCTCGGACAGGGCATACGCGTAGGCCGGCGGCAGTATCGAGCGCCGCATATGCCGCTGGCATATGCCTACCGACCACTACGGAATGCCTTGTTCGGGGGCGGGGATTCCTTCGGAACGGCCCCGGAACGCCCGCCGTGCGGCCATGATGGTGGGCATGGCGGGCCTGGAGGGTGTGGAACAGCCGCGGCAACGCGGCGGCGCGACTGCGGCACGCTGGATGCCGACCGTCGAGGACGAACGGGCGTTCGAGGCGCTGGAGGTGTCCGGAAATCCGGCGGAGGACGAAGTCCTGCTGCTCTCCCGTCCGGAGTCCGCGGCCACCGCCCGGCGGCTCACCTCCTTCGTGGTGCTGCGTCAGTGGGCGCTTTCCCCGCAGACTGCCGAGCATGCCGTTCTGCTCGTCTCGGAGCTCGTCGGCAATGCGGTACGGCACACAGGCGCGCGCGTCTTCGGGCTGCGGATGCTGCGCCGTCCCGGCTGGATCCGGATCGAGGTGCGCGACCCCTCGCGCGGGCTGCCGTGCCTCATGCCGGTCCAGGAGATGGACATCAGCGGCCGCGGGCTCTTTGTCGTCGACAAGCTCTCCGACCGCTGGGGGGTGGATCTGCTGCCGCGGGGCAAGACCACCTGGTTCGAGATGCGGATCTCCGAGCGCTGAGCCGATCCGGCCCCCGTCCCCGCGCCCTCTGTGGCGACACCCGGCACGACGCACAGAAGCCCCCGGTCGGCCGTGGTGCGGCGCTGCGGGGGCTTCTGTGCGGGGCCGTGAAATGGGGGGTGTGTTCACGGCCGCTGTGGACGACCTGGCCCGGGTCAATGGGGGTCGTGGAACCGACTATGGCAGATGGGCGACCCTGGGTCCAAAGGGGCTAAACGGATAAATTTGGTCACATCGTGACTCTTTGGCGTCGAATCGCAGGTGTGATGGGTCACTGGCCTGGAAATGCATGAATGATTATGTGGTTCGGCGAGTGAATCATCGATTAATTGAGCCATTGGCAGCACTTCCCGCGTGGTCCGGGAAGGGGTGCGAACGCGAGTGATTGTTATCTTCCCGACATTTCACACCTACTGTTCTGCCCATGAAAGCCTCCGAGACGCCGGTGCACCGCCGCAGCACACTGCGCGCGGGCGCAGGAGCGGCCCTGGCCGGCGTCCTTGCGGCGGGATGTACGGACGAACGCGGCGCCGTCAACACCTCGGCGAAGACCCCGGCCTCCACCCCCGCGACGACCTCCGGGGGTGCGAAGCCCCCGCGCCCCGCACCCGCCCCGCACCGCTTCCCCGGGCAGCCGGTCCAGATCGACCACGGTCCTCGTCACCGCGCCCGCGTCGCCCTCACCTTCCACGGCCAGGGCGACCCCGCCATCGCCCGGACCGTGCTCGCCGAGGCGGAACGGGCCCACGCCCGGATCACCGTCCTCGCCGTCGGGAGCTGGCTCGACGAGCACCCCGACATGGCCCGCCGGATCCTCGACGGCGGCCATGACCTCGGCAACCACACCCAGCACCATGCCGACATCTCGGCGATGGGCGAGGCCGAGGCATACGCGGAGATCACCGGCTGCGCCCAACGGCTGCGCCGGCTCACCGGCTCCATCGGCACCTGGTTCCGGCCCTCGCGCACCCGGTACGCCACCCCGCTCGTCCAGCGCCTCGCCCGCCGGGCGGGCTACCCGCACGTCCTCTCGTACGACGTGGACTCCCTCGACTTCACCTCTCCCGGCGCCGCGGCCGTCACCCGCAAGGTCGCCGGGGAGATCCGCAACGGATCGGTGGTGAGCCTGCATTTCGGCTACGCGGACACGGTCGCCGCACTGCCGGTCCTCCTCACCGAAATCGACCGCCGCGGACTGCGCGCGGTGACGACCACGGAGCTGCTGACCTGATGCTCACCACCACGCGCACCGCATCCCTGCTCGGCGGCATCCTCATCGCCGTCCTCACGGGCTGTGGCACCCCCGCCGAGAAGGGGACGACCGAGGCCGCCACACCCCGGCCGGCCCAGGGGGACGCCACCCCGGAGCAAGCCGCCCCCGGACGCGCCACGTCGCCCGGACTCGCCGGGATGCCGCCGGTGCTCGATCCCAAGGACGTGTACGCGGCCGACCGGCCCGGAAAGATGTCGCCGGCCGTCAAGGACTTCCCGGCCCGGATCTACGTACCCAACACCAACTCCAACACGGTGTCGGTGATCGATCCGAAGACGTACAAGGTCATCAAGACCATCCCGGTCGGGCACCAGCCGCAGCACGTCGTCCCGTCATGGGACCTGAAGACGCTCTGGGTCAACAACGACCTCGGCAACAGTCTCACGCCCATCGACCCGGCCACCGGGAAGCCCGGAAAGACGGTCCCCGTCTCCGACCCGTACAACCTGTACTTCACGCCGGACGGCAAGTACGCCGTCGTGATGGCCTCGAAGGACCGTGAGCTGGTCTTCCGCGATGCCCACACCATGAAGACGGCCAAGACCGTTCCGGTCGACTGCGCAGGCGTCAATCACGCCGACTTCTCCATGGACGGCCGGTACTTCATCGTCTCCTGCGAGTTCTCCGGCGAACTCCTCAAGGTCGACACGGCGAAGATGAAGATCGTCGGCAAGCAGAGGCTGCCGTTCAAGGGCGCCATGCCACAGGACGTGAAGCTGTCGCCGGACGGCAGCAGGTTCTACATCGCGGACATGATCGCGAACGGCATGTGGGTGCTGGACGGGAAGAAGTTCACCACCCCGAAGCTGCTGTCCACCGGCAAGGGGGCCCACGGGCTGTACGTCAGCCGGAACTCCAAGGTGATGTACATCTCCAACCGCGGCGAAGGAACCATCTCCATCTTCGACTTCGCACGGAACAAGCTGACGAAGAAGTGGCACCTGCCGAACGGCGGCAGCCCGGACATGGGCGGTGTCTCGTCGGACGGCAAGGTCCTCTGGCTGTCGGGGCGTTACAACGCCGAGGTGTACGCGATCGACACGTCCACCGGAAAGCAGCTCGCCCGGATCCCGGTGGGCAGCGGACCGCACGGACTCGCCGTCTATCCGCAGCCGGGCCGCTACTCGCTCGGCCACACCGGCGTCTTCCGCTGACCCGCCGCAGAGTCCGTGACTCAGAGGAGCTCAGCCCGCGACCAGCAGCGCCTCCGAGCCCACCGGCCGGTAGCCCGCCGCCTGGAACGTCCGCACACTGCGGGCGTTCCCCGGTGACTGCTGCGCCCACACCACCTCGTCCGGCACCAGGTGCCGGGCCGCCCGCGCCAGGCGCTCCCCGAGCCGACGGCCGCGCGCCTCCTCCGCCACCTCGATCGCCGTCTCCCAGCGCCCGGCGACCCCACGGCCGAGGATCAGCACCCCGCCGTCGGCGGCCCAGACCCGGACCTCGTCGCGGAACTTCATCGCCCGTGCCACCCTCGGGTGTTCCGGGTCCTCGATCTCGCGGAGCCCGATCTCCGGCTCGCCCAGCAGCGCGCCCGCGACCGTCAGCAGATCGATGGTGTTCATGTGGCGTCCGGTACGGGCCAGCAGCGCGCCCAGGAAGTGCGGATTCATCGTCGCGGCGAGCGCGTCGCCCGGGGTGTCGGCCAGCGTGGCCCGTACCCAGTCCGGATCCTCGTCGGTGAACACCACCGAGTGCGCGGTGAATGCCAGCACCCCGGCGTCCCGTGCGTTCGGCTGTGCCACCACGGTCGTGGACCCGTCCGGTGGCGGGAACCGCCCGTCTGCGGCAGCCGTCAGGATCCGCGCCAGTGCGTCGGTCATGAAGTGTTCCCCTCCCGGGTTCCCGGTCCGGTCCGCCGTCCGCGGACACCCCACCCATGATCGACGACCGGCCGCCGCAATCGGTCTCCCTCGCGCCCGTTAATCTGACCCCTATCAGTTAGGTATGACGAAGGGGCGGAACAGTGGCGGACATCGAGTCGGCGCGCAAGGCGTTCGAGCGGTACGACCTGAACGGCGACGGTCTGATTTCGGCCGCCGAGTACAAGAGCGTGATGGCTCAGCTGGGTGACCCCTACGTCACCGAGCCGGTGGCCCAGGCCGTCATCAACTCCCACGACACGAACGGTGACGGTCTCCTCACCTTCGACGAGTTCTGGGCTGCCCAGAACAAGGGCTGATCGCCGGAGGGACCCCTGGCCCTGCCCGGCCGGGGTCCGCCGGACCACTGGCCGCTCAACCCTCCGGGCGGACGGCGTCCGCCGGAGCGGCGACGGGGCGGATCCGTTCACGCACCTGCCCGGCCCGCGGCGGCCGCGGCATCCTCGGACAGCCGCGGCGCAACACGGTCCTCAGCCGGATCGGCCGGATCGCCGAACTCACCGGTCGTTCCGCAGAGTCGGGCGAGGTCCGGCTCGGCTGGGCGCCGGCCCTGTGCGCCCTGCCGCTGAGGGGGCGCCGGTGACGAGTCGGCGCCCCTGGACGACTGCTTCGGTTGAACATTGCCCGACTGGCTGGATCCAGCCCTCCGGGCTCGTGCGGTCAGGCGGCGAAGTTCCGGGACAGGGCGTGCTGCTCGTCGATTTCCATCAGGTCGGGGCGGGTGTACCGCTCCGCCCGTGCGTGGGCTCTCGGCGGCGGACCGCGCCGCGATGGCGATCGCGTCACCACTCGTCACGTCCAGTGAACCCCTGGAGCGTGGCCGAGGGAAGCCGATTGTGACCCGGGGCGGGGCGGGGCAGGCGTGGCGGCGTGGTCAGCCGGCCATCCAGAAGAAGACCGCCGTCATCCGCTTCTCTTCGAGAGTCCGGCCCCAGTAGCCGGTGGCGCTGTGAATCATGTTGGCGGAGTAGAGGAGCAACCGATTGGCGCGGTGCGGGACCCTGATGTCCTCGGTGAAGGAATCCGGCGCCACAAAACGGGTGCCCAGCGCGTCGACGAGGTTGTTGTGCGGCGCGATCACCTGGTTCCCGCCCAGCGAGCCGCCGGGCAGACTCTGGCGGTAGAAGCTGGTCCCGCAGTCCTTGGGCACCTTCGGGTTGAGATAGAGCACCGCGGCGTAACGGCAGAGCGTGCGCGAATCGGTGTGGGGACGCGACTCGCACTCGCCCTCGCCGACGACCTGGACGCAGTTGTGATTGAACGTGCCGCCGCCGGAGGGCCGTTCGGCCCAGATCTTCCCGGCGCCGGTTGTCCTCCTCACCAGCCGTTCCACCCGCGCCAGTTCATCCGGTTCCAGCGCGGGCATGGCGCGCAGCCCCGGCCAGCTCTCCGGCTTCGCCGGATAGCCCTCCGCCCAGTCGTCCCGGTCCAGGCAGCGCTCCCGCACGGCTTCCGGGTCCGGCAGCACGTCGTCCAGCACCCAGTAGTCGCGTCCGCGAGTCGGCTTGCGGTAGGGAAGCACCGGGAGAGAAGCAGGAGTTGAGGGCATGGGAGGGAACGTAGCGGGGCCTCGTCCGGCCGCTCGCCACGGAAAGGGTCAATCTTCCGGCAAGAATGTCCCATGCGCAGGCCCCCCCGAGGGCGGTCCTCGGCTCCTCAGGAACTCCTGGGCCGGTACACGTCGGCCAGGGTGTGGGCCGCTTCGTACAACCCGTCCCGCAGCTGTGGGGGCACGTCGGCCGGGGTCACGGTCACCTGCAGCAGCAGGCCCTCGCTGTCGGTCAGGACGTGGCGCTTGCGCCCGTCGCGCTTCTTGCCGCCGTCGTATCCGCGGTTGTCCTCGCCGACGGTCTCGGAGCCGTCCACCGACTGGGAGTCGATGATCCCCGCACTCGGCTCGGCGCCTCGACCACGCCGCGTGCGCGCGCTGCGGCGCAGGCGTTCGTACAGTTCGTGGACGTAGTCGTAGCCCCGCCAACGGCGGAAGAAATCGTAGACGGCCCGCCACCAGGGGCAATCTGCGGGCATGACCGGCCACTTGACGCCGTTGTCGACCAGGTAGCGCACCGCGTCGATCATCTCGCGGTGGCAGTACTCCTCCGGCCGCCCGCCCCGGCCCTCCAGCCATGCCGGCACAGGCATCGCTGCGCGGACCTCGGCCCACTCCGCGTCCGTCATGTCGCGCGGATACCGGCGCAGCCTGCCCCCGGCGCGATCGCCCCGAACTGGTGGACGTAGCAGTCGCACTCCGGGGTGAGCGGAGTGGACTCGCCGTCGGCGTCGGTGGTGAACTGGCGTGGCAACGGGACTCCTTGGTGAGATCGGCCGACTTCAACCGCGTCTCTACCGAGGGGCCCGTTCGTTCATGCGCATCCCGCAGATAGCACCCGTGACCGAATGATCACCCACGGCGGCTGCTTCGAACACTGCTCGGTTGATCACAACGCACTTACTTTTTGGCCCGGGATGAGTCTGGCGGAAACCCGTTTACTGAAGTCTTCTCGGCAACCTGACAGTTGCGGCGCGTGATGATGCTGGACGGCGGGATGGTGACTCGGCGTCAGACATGAGTGAAGCCCCTGGTAGGAACGGGTCTGCGAAGAAACGTTCCGTACAACCAGAGGCTCCACGTGGCGTCCAGTATCACCTACACCGCCGTGCTCGATGTCCGCAGGGCAACCGCCGAGCATCTCGCGAAGCTGCTGCGCGGGCACCGCGAGCAGCTCAGGACCCGCAAGGGCACT
>NZ_JBICXB010000014.1:0-130851 GCF_043200055.1 Streptomyces sp. NPDC048496
TACACATCATCTGCACCAGATGGCGGGTGGAAGAGGACTTCCAACTGGCCAAGGGCGTCACCGGACTCGACCAGGGCCAGACGACCTGCTGGAACTCCTGGATGCGTTGGACCCTGATCAGTATCCTGGCCACCGCCGTCCTGGCCGTCACCCGCGCCCGCACCGCGACCACCACCATGGCCGTCGGCCTCGTCCCGGTCAGCGCACGCGAGCTGCTGATCATCCTGCGGGCAACCGCCCTGCCCCCGCTCCGCCACGACATCGACCATGTCCTGCGCTGGTCCGCCTGGCGACGCCGCCACCAAGCCATCGCACAAGCCTGCCACCGGCGCTGGAACAACGTCACCGCCGCCGCGACCACATGACACCACCACCATGACGATCAAGAACTACAGCTGCCGGGACTGACCACCGAATATGCAGGTGAGAGGCACCCCAAACCCCTGGTATTGTTTTCTTTGTCGCCGCGGGAGACCGGGGCCGATCACCTAGTCCGGGTGGCGGAATGGCAGACGCGCTAGCTTGAGGTGCTAGTGCCCTTTATCGGGCGTGGGGGTTCAAGTCCCCCCTCGGACACAACCAATGATCGATACGCAGAAGAGGGCCTCGACCTTACAGTCGGGGTCCTCGTTGCGTGTTCGTAACTGATTGTGAAGCCTAGGGCTTCGTAGAGCGGGCCTTTCTTGTCGGCGTCCGCATATGGATACGCTGCGCGATGTCTCCGAGCCTCTCGGTGATCTCTCGGATCTGCTGGGCGTCGGGTGGGGATTCCTTCTTCCGAGTGACGGCGGGGAGCACGTCGAGTCTCTTCCGCGCCGCCCCCTCGTCTCACTGCGCCTCGTTGATCCACTGGGTGACGACGAGGGGGTCGGCTCCGGCTTCGAGGGCGGACTGGTAGCGGGCCCGCTGTCTGCGGAGGGTTTGGACGGTGTCGAACCGGTTCAGGCTGATGATCGCTTCATGGGCGGGCTCGTTGGAGCGGATTGAACCGCCCCGGTTCCAGGC
Source organism: Streptomyces sp. NPDC048496 (assembly GCF_043200055.1). NCBI lineage: Bacteria > Bacillati > Actinomycetota > Actinomycetes > Kitasatosporales > Streptomycetaceae > Streptomyces > Streptomyces sp. NPDC048496. The sequence goes on from NZ_JBICXB010000014.1 coordinate 1,006, forward strand.
GGAGTTCGCGGCCCTGCCACCGTCGGCGCAGCCAGCGGTCGTGGCTCGCCACGACAATCGCGCCGGGGCCCTGCCCCAGCGCGGCCTCCAGTTCGTCGCACAGGACGGGGGAGAGGTGGTTGGTGGGCTCGTCGAGCAGCAGCAGCTGGGGCGGGTGGGCCACCAGCAGTGCCAGCGCCAGGCGCCGGCGCTGACCCACGGACAGTTGTCCGACCGGCTTGTCCAGGTCCGCCTCGTGCAGGAGGCCGAGCGAGCCCAGCGGCACCTTCTCGGCGCGTGCCGGGCCCAGCGTCAGCTCGTAGGTGTCCCGGACTGTGCGGTCGGGCCGCTCGAACACGGTGTCCTGGGTGAGCATCCCCACCGTCAGGCTGCGCTGCCGGTGCACCTCGCCCTCGGCCGGGAGACGTCCGGCGAGCACGGCGAGCAGCGTCGACTTGCCCGCCCCGTTGCCGCCCGTGACCAGCAGCCGGTCCGTCGCCGACACCTCCAGACCGCCCAGTGCGAGCCGGCCTGGCACCCGGACGTCGTGCAGCGACACCAGGGGCCGCGGGCCCTCCTCGGTACGCGTGGCCAGTTCCCCGGCCGCGAACCGCAGTGGGCGCGGTGGCTCGGCGACCTGCGAGCGCTCGAGCTCCTCCAGCCGCCGGGTGGCGTTGCGGACCCGGCGGGAGATCTGGTTCTGTACCCGGCCCGCCCGGTGGCCGTAGCCCATCTTCTCGTTGTCGGTGCGGCCCCGGTCCGGCGCGACCCGGTGTGCGGTCACCCCTGCCGCGTGTCGCAGCTCCGCCAGTTCCTCCTGTTCCTCGGCGTACAGCCGCGCCCAGCGCTCCCGTTCGGCGCGCTTCTCGGAGAGGTAGGCGCTGTAGTTGCCGCCGTAGCGGACCGGGCCGTCCACCGCCGGGTCGAGGTCGATCAGGTCGGTGCAGACGGCGTCGAGGAGTGCCCGGTCGTGGCTGGCGACGATCACGGTTCCGGGCAGGCCGCGGCTCTGCTCCTCCAGGAAGGCGGCGGCGCCGTCGTCCAGGTGGTTGGTCGGCTCGTCCAGCAGCAGCGCCGACGGCCGCCGGACGAGCAGCGCGGCCAGGGCCAGTCGGCCGCGCTGCCCGCCGGAGAGCGAACCGAGCGTGCGGTCGTATCCGAAGGTGCCGAGGCCCAGGCCGTCCAGCACCAGGGCCGCGCGGCGGTCGGCGTCCCAGGACTCCCGGCCCTGGGCCTGCTCCAGCCGCGTGCCGTAGGCGTCGAGGAGCTCCTGGTGGCCGGGGTCGTCCTCCGGGACGCGGGCGAGCGCCTCGCCGAGCCGGTCCAGCTCGGCGAGGTCCTCGCGGGCCTCGCGCAGCGCCTCGTCCAGCACCGTGGCGATGGTCGAGTCGGCGTCGAAGGGCATCTCCTGGTGGAGAAAGCCGAGGTCGCCCGGGCGGGTGACGCCTCCCGCGTCGGGTTCGTCCACGCCGGCGAGCACGCGCAGCAGGGTGGATTTGCCGACGCCGTTCTCCCCGATCAGGCCGATGCGGTGGCCGGGGGAGGCGGTCAGGGAGATGCCGTCGAGGACGCGTCGGCCGCCCAGGTTGCGGACGAGGTCGTGGGCGAGCAGAGCGGGCTGGGGCATGGGGAACCGTCCAACGTGATCGGTGTTCGGCCCGCCGGGCACGGAGCCTCGGACGCGGGCCACGTCACACGCCGACGGCTCACATGCCAGGGGCTCCCGTTTCCTTGAGCGTTCCGTCGGCCAGCCGGAGCCAGCGGTTCACGCCGATCTCGGCGAGGAACCGCTCGTCGTGGCTGACCACCATGAAGGCGCCCTGATAGGAGTTGAGCGCGCTCTCCAGCTGGCCAGCGCTGACCAGGTCGAGGTTGTTGGTCGGCTCGTCGAGCAGCAGCAGATGCGGCGCCGGCTCGGCGCACAGCACACAGGCCAGGGTGGCGCGCAGCCGCTCGCCGCCGGAGAGCACCCCGACCGGCAGGTGAGCCCGCGCCCCCCGGAAGAGGAAGCGGGCGAGCAGGTTCATCCGCTCCGCCTCGGGCCGCTCGGGGGCGAACGCGGCGAAGTTCTCCGCCACGGTGCGGTCCAGGTCCAGCAGGTCCAGGCGCTGCGAGAGGTAGGCGATCCGGCCGTCGTTGCGCTTGATCTCCCCACCGTCCGGGGTGAGTTCGCCGGTGATCAGACGCATCAGGGTGGTCTTTCCCGCGCCGTTGGGCCCGGTCAGCGCAATGCGCTCGGGGCCGCGGACGGTCAGGTCGATGCCGCCCGCGGCGAAGACTTCCTTGTCCCCGAGGCGGACCTGCATCCCCTCGCCGAGGAAGAGATTGCGCCCGGCGGGCACCTGGGTGTCGGGCAGCTCCAGGGTCAGGCGCCGCTCGTCGCGCAGCGCGCGTCCGGCCTCGTCGAGGCGGGCCTTGGCCTCGCTGACCCGGGAGGCGTGCATCGTGCCGGACTTGCCCGCGGCCTCCTGCGCGCCGCGCTTCATGTTGCCGGCGAAGATCTTGGGCAGGCCGGCGTTCTTGAGGTTCTTGGCGGCGTTGCTCGCGCGGCGCTCGGCGCGTTCGCGGGCCTGCTGCATCTCCCGCTTCTCGCGCTTCAGTTCCTGTTCGGCGTTGCGGACGTTCTTCTCGGCGACCTCCTGCTCGGCGCGCACGGCTTCCTCGTACTCGGTGAAGTTGCCGCCGTACAGGCGCAGTTCGTCGTGGCCGAGCTCGGCGATGCGTTCCATGCGGTCGAGCAATGCGCGGTCGTGGCTGACGAGCAGCAGGCAGCCGGTGAAGTCGGAGAGCACGTCGTAGAGCTTGTGGCGGGCCTCGGCGTCGAGGTTGTTGGTGGGCTCGTCGAGCAGCAGTACGTCGGGGCGCTTGAGCAGCTGGGCGGCGAGGCCGAGGGAGACGACCTGGCCGCCGCTGAGCGTGCTCAGGCTGCGGTCCAGGGTGAGGTCGGCGAGACCGAGGCGGTCGAGCTGGGCGCGGGTGCGCTCCTCGATGTCCCAGTCGTCGCCGATGGTGGTGAAGTACTTTTCGTCGACGTCCCCGGATTCCACGGCGTCGATGGCCTGGATGATCGGGGCGATGCCGAGTACCTCGGAGACCGTGAGGCTGCCGGTCAGGGGCAGGCTCTGCGGGAGGTAACCCAGCGTGCCGCCGACGGACACCGAGCCGGTGGCGGGCTTCAGTTCGCCGGCGATCAGCTTGAGCAGGGTGCTCTTGCCGGAGCCGTTGGGGGCGACCAGGCCGGTGCGGCCGCTGTTCACGGTGAAGGACAGGTCGTGGAAGACCGGGGTGTCGTCGGGCCAGGCGAAGGAGAGGTTCGAGCAGACGATGGCGGCGTCGGACATGGAGGTGACCTCGAACGGCTTGAGGGCAGAGATCAGACTTCTGCCCTGGGCAGACGTGGGAAAAGGGGTACGACAAGACGGACCACCTCGGCAGCGCTCCTGAGCGCCGGCCGGTGGCCGTCAGATCCGGATCTCACCCGGAGATGTCGTCTTCACCCACCACGTCTGTGACTCCTCGATACACGTTCTACGTCATTCACAGCCTAGCAGTCGTCGTCTTCCTGCTCGGTCGTGGTGTGGCCGGCCGGTCTTATACGTGTGTACGTCGTCGTGCTGTCAACAGCTTGTTGTTCACAGCTCCGAGGCCTCCATGAAGCATCGCCACCAGTTGGACCGGTGACGATGCTGCGCAAGGCTCGGCAGAGTTCACACGTGCCGAAAACCTCATCCGTCCAGTTCGGGCTGCATGTTGGTACTCGTGGAGGATGCCGCCGACTCGTTCGCGTCTTCGTATGTTGAGGTGGGTGATCTGCTGCGGATCGGTGATCGGCACCGGCAGCGGGTGCAGCGGACGGGCGTTGGCGATGCCCTGGTGGGACCGGTGGGTGTGGTAGAAGTCGTCGAACTCCCGTAGTGCGTGCAGCAGGTGCGGCTGGATCCAGATCAAGGCGCGGTCCAGCCGCTCACACCGGCAGGTCTGCACCCACCCGTTCCGTGATCGAGTTCATCTGCCGCATCCGCACGCCGCTGAGCACAACCTCGATCCCCGCGTCCGGCAAGACGGCGTCGAACTCCTCGACCAGCACGGCCTGTGAAGCGACGCCGTCCCACCACGCTGACAGTGTTCGGTGGGCTCCCGGAGCGTGAGCGAGTACCAGTCGACGAGATCGGCATTCCCCATCCACGCGAACGGCCCGCGCGGAATTGAACCCGCACGGGCCGTCGCCGCTGCCTGGAAACGTCAGGCGTCCTGGCGCGCCCGCGCAAGGTCATTCACCCGTCCACGGACCACGAACCAGCCACCGACCAGCGCCGCCGCGATCAGCGGCAGACACAGCACGGTCGTACGGCCCACTCCGCCGCCCCACCACATCAGGAAGACGACACCGGCGAGGAAGAACAGCGTGACGATCTGCGTGTACGGGGCCCAGGGCAGCCGGTACGAGGGGCGGGTGACCCGGCCGTCCCGCGAGCGATGCCAGAACAGCAGCGAACAGAGCATGATCATGCCCCAGGTGCCGAGGATGCCGATCGACGCGAAGTTGAGGACGATCTCGAACGCCTGGCCCGGCATGACGTAGTTGAGCACGACCCCCAGAACACCGAAACCGGCGGTCAGCAGGATGCCACCGTAGGGCACCTGCCCCTTGTTCATCCGGCCGGTGAACCTGGGCGCGGAGCCCGCCAGCGCCATGGAGCGCAGGATGCGGCCGGTGGAGTACAGACCGGAGTTCAGACTGGAGAGCGCCGCGGTCAGCACGACGAGGTTCATCACACCGGCCGCGCCCGGGATGCCCAGCTTTTCCATGACCGTGACGAACGGGCTCTGGTCCCCCGAGTACGAGGTGTACGGCAGCAGGAGAGCCAGCAGCACCACCGAGCCGACGTAGAAGAGGCCGACGCGCCACATGATCGAGTTGATCGCCTTGGGCATGATCTTCTCGGGGTTCTCCGTCTCACCGGCGGCGACGCCGCACAGTTCGACGGAGGCGTACGCGAACACGACACCCTGGATCACCATCAGCATCGGGAGCATGCCGACGGGGAAGATGCCACCACTGTCGCTGATCGTGGAGAAGCCGGGCGTGTGACCGTCCACCGGGTGCTGCGTGACCACCAGGAAGATCCCGATGAGCATGAACGCGACCAGAGCGGAGACCTTGATGATCGCGAACCAGAACTCCATCTCACCGAAGTACTTCACCGAGATCAGGTTCGCGGTGAGCACGACGGCGAGGGCGATCAGCGCGAGGATCCACTGCGGGATGTCGCTGAACATCGCCCAGAAGTGGGCGTAGGTGGCGGCCGCGGTGATGTCGGCGACGGCGGTGGTCGACCAGTTCAGGAAGTACAGCCAGCCAGCGGCGAAGGCGCCCTTCTCGCCCATGAACTCACGGGCGTACGAGACGAAGGCACCGGAGGAGGGCCGGTAGAGGACCAGCTCGCCGAGCGCGCGGACGACGAAGAAGGCGAAGACACCACAGACCGCATAGGCGAGGGCGAGCGAGGGACCCGCACCGGCCAGTCGCCCGCCCGCGCCCAGGAACAGGCCGGTGCCGATCGCGCCGCCGATGGCGATCATGTTGATGTGACGGGACTTGAGGCCCTTGCTGTAACCGGTATCACCGGCGTCCCGGTGGGGGGAGCTTGTCGCCGGTGGGACGGCGGCGACCGTTTCGGCCGCAGTGGAGCGGTCACTCATGGAGGGGATTCGCCTTTGTGGGGGGAGGTGGGCGGTCCTGGCCGTGGGGGCCAGGGGGTCGTCACCGTGGCATGGCTCGACGGCCATCATCGCGGAATCCTGTGGTTTTCACAGTGCTCCACGTCACTCAGGAACACATCTGAGGTGCGTCAGAGGTTACGGGGCGGGAAGCGAGGGGGGTGTGTACGCCTCCGCGCGTCCCGATGTGCCGCGGGCGATGGTGAAGACCTTCGGGGAGGCGATGGTGTTCGCACATCCGGTTCGGACACTGCGATATCGCCGGCGCCGGAACCGTGGCGCAAGCAGTGAGCGTTGCGATTTTCGCAACCCCCTCGTACGCTGGCCGTATGGGCGAGACTGTGAGCGAACGTGTACGAAAAGTCATGGACGCGGCCTCGGTCCACCAGGCAGCGTTCGCCGAGATCATAGGAGTGACCCCCGACAAACTGTCGAAGTCTCTCAGTGGCGTCCGACGATTCACGTCTCTTGACCTCGCCCGGATCGCCGAGTTCGGCGACACCACCGTCGACTGGCTCCTGACCGGCCGCGAGCCGCTCCGTCCTGCCTTCGCGGCCCGCGCAAGCGCCCCGGAAGCCGATGGCCAGGGACGCGACAGGCTCAGGGACCTGGTCGAAAGGTTCACGACGGCCCACGAGGTACTGGAATTTCTCGGCCGGTCACCGGAGCTGCCGGAGCTGCCGTCCGTCCGGAGCGAGGTGGAGCGCCACGTCGACCAGGGTGTGGCTCTGGCCGAGGACGCCCTGGCCGCCGCCGGGACACCGGCGGTCAGCGATCTGGAGACGTCCGAGCTGGTCCACGTCATGGAGCGTGCCTTCGGCGTGGACGTGGCGAAGATCGGCTTGCCCAACGGTGTCGACGGTGCGGCCTGGCAGGCGGACGGATTCCGGCTCATCATGATCGGCCGGACGAACGTGCCGACGCGCCAGCGCTTCACGCTCGCCCATGAACTCGGGCACATCCTGGCCCGGGACGCCCAGGACCTCCGCACGGAGACTCATCTCGCGCCCGGGCGGCAGAAGGACCTGACAGAGATCCGCGCCAATGTATTCGCCGCCAACCTACTGATGCCCCAGGACGAGCTGAACGCTGCCGCGAAAGGGCGTGACCTCACGGACGAAGAGCTCAGATCGCTCGTCGTGCGCTTCAAGGTGTCGCCGAGCGCACTCGCCGCCCGGCTTTCCCAGCTGGGCTTCATCGACGCGGAGACGAGAGGCAGACTGCGTGAACTCACCACGGACGCCTGCCACTTGCTGACCGAACAGAGCGACGCGTTCGCAGCCCGCACTGCCTGGGCGGAAGCCGCACGGCTGCCTTTCCGCCCCATCCGGTCGCTCTACGAGGCCTACCTCGCCGGAGAGACGACCCTGCGCCCGCTGGCCGCCTACACCGGCCTGGACGTCGACGAGATCCGCGCGACGCTCGAACCCGAGCCGGAGGACTTCACACCGTCCACAGCCGACGTGGACGAAGGGGACCTGGTCTTCCAGCCATGACACGCCACTGTTGGTTCCCCGACAACACGGTGCTGTGCAACTTCGCGGCGGTCGACCGTCTGAGCCTGCTGGAAAAGATCCTGGACGGCCGCGGCCGCTGGACGCAGGCGGTTGCGGCGGAGGCCCAGCAGTCGACCCGGTACTGGCCGCGGCTGCGCCGGGTCACCGAGGACGGGTGGCTCGGCGATCCCATCGAGATCGACGACCCGGCCGAAACCGCACTCGTGGACCGCATGCGCCGCGTGGTGTTCGGCGGCTCACCGTCCCGGCCGCTGCAACACCTGGGCGAGGCGGAGACGCTGGTCATCATCGGGCACCGCGGAGAGTTAGCAGACTCCGTATGGATCACGGACGACGGCGAAGCGGGCCGCTACGCCCGCCGCAAAGGCATCCGCGTCAAGAACACGGTCGACCTCATGCGGGAGGCCGTCGTCGGCGGCCTGATCGTGGCCGGCGACGGCTATCGACTCCTGATCGCGATGGAAACGGCCGGCCGCAACCTGCGGGGTGTCCCACAGAGTCCGGAGGATTTGTCGCCTTGAAGCCTCCGGCGCGTTCCGCTGTCGGCCGGGCCGGCGGGCAACTCCTACCGCTTCGGCGGGCGGGGTACATGTGCTCAGTGATCCCCAACTGGGTAGCCTTGCCAGGCAGTCAGTATCCCAATGGCGGCTACTGGTGAGCGCCGTACGGCGTTCATCCGATCCGTCGGGCAGGCGCAGGCATGACAGTGGCGGATGTGCGAGGACGGGGACAAGGCCAGTGACGACCGACATCGATTCCATCACCGGTGTCCGGCAGACGGTCACCGTAGTCCTCCCCGTCCGGCTGCCTTCCTCTCCTCCCTGGGCCGAAGGCCCCATACCCTTCGAGCTCGGCAGCCGAAGAACCGACGCCGAAACCAGGCAGACCTACTACACCCCCGCCGCCGCACGCGCGCTCTACGGAACCCGCGAACGACCCCGTCGCTGGCACCGGTTCACGGACATCACGCATCGGTCCCTGCACCTGCACGGCATGGAACTCCTGCGCACGGTCAAGACCCAGGAGCAGCAACACGCCCTGGCGGTCCTGCATTTCACCGTCGAAGGACCAGTCCTCCTGGACGTCCTGCGTGCCATCGGCCATCGGCACACAGCCGGAGACGATCCACTGGACGGGCCACTGGCGCCCGGCACACTCCTGGCCGGAGTCGCGGAACCCCGAGGTGTCGAAGCCCCGTTCGCTCTCGCCCGCCCCTATACCGTCGCCTTCCTCACCCCGGACGCCACACACACCCCCGCTCTGCGGAGCGACGGCCGGCTTCCCGACTCCGCCGACAGCTGGCTCTGGTCCCTGGCCTCCCGCTCCAACGAGACCGACTTTCCGACGACCCCCGAGCAGTTGCGGGACCAGACCGAGCACATTGCGCGCATTTCCGCCGACTGGAGCGCCCTTGTGCTGCGGCACGGGGCGGCCTTCCTCGGTCACCGCCCCGACCAGGGGGACGGCGACTTCTACGACTTCGCGGACCTGCATTTCCGTACGGTCTACCTCGACGCGCTTCTTCTCGGCACGATCCAGCGCGACCACATCGACGAGTTGACCGACGGTCTCGCCGACGTATTCGACGGCCCAGGGCTTGCCCGCCGAGTCACGGCACTCGAACAGGACATCGCAGGATTCCGCAGTACCTACTGGCGGCAGCATCTGACCGCCCACGGCCCGGCCAATGAACTGCTCCTGGCCTATCAGGGGCAGCATCGTCTACCCGCCCGCTTCGCGGAGATCCTCGCCGAGGCGGCCGACTACTCTCGCCTCGTCCAGACCCAGGACGGTCAACAGATCGCCGGAGCCCTCGGTGTTCTCACCATCCTCGGGCTGCCGCTCGGAACCGCCCTGAGCATCCTCCAGGTGCTCGGTGACGACGACCTCGTCCATCTCCTGATCGGGCTGGGTATCGCCCTCGCATCGACGGCGGCCGCCCTGGGCACCCGCTATGGGCGTCTCGTGCTGGGATCCCTCCGTGGCAGTTCCCGAGGCGATGGCTGAATGTGAACTGGCTTCCCCAAAAACCCACTTGGTAGTGTCGGGCCAAAACTTCCGCAGAGGACACGGACGACGTGACGGTTAACGAGGGCGAGTCGCTCCGGCTTTACAAGAAGGCTTTGAGATACGCCGAGTCGGATCCCGAGGTCTTCCTCAGCACAGCGAGAAGGGCGGCGGAGTCGATCCTCTTGGATATCGCCATGCAGGAAGCTGTCGGTTCCAAACCGACACTGGAATCCCTACTCACGGTGCTCACCACCAGAGGGCTGGTCCCGCCCAAGGTCGTCCTCGCCATTCGGACCATTCAGAACTACGGCAACTTCGGCAGCCATGCCCTGGACGGTTCGGGCGAGGAGATCTCCGCCGAGGACGTGCAGCCGTGTCTCAACGCGCTGACGCAATTAGCTGTCTGGTACGGCGAGACGAGTACCTCTCTTGCCGAGAACGAGGCACGGCAGGCGCTGGCGGCTGCAGGGCGTGCCAGAGGGGCGACCCGCCTTGCCGACTCCACCCTCATCGTGGTGAAGGCGCTCCTCCTCGGGTGCGGGTTCGAGGACGTGCTGGCCAAGCGGAATCACAGAGTAGTTGCCGTCCAGCTGCCCTGGTCCGACCACCTGGTCAGGGACGTGGCCCAGCGGACCCTGGATCTCGCGATCTACAACGAGCAACGCCTGCTCCGAATGCTCGACGCGGAAGAGGAAATCCGGTCCCAGGTCGTGCCCGTCGGGCGAGTGGGATACTCGATGGGCGGCCGCAATTTCTATCTTCTGGCAGCCCGCGGCGGCCGCTGGGGAGCGATGACGGCAGAGGAATTTCTCGCAGATCCGGCGGGAGCTCAGATCGCAGTGCCGAAACACAGCGACATGTTCGCCAACATTCTGGCGGCGTTCTCGACCGACGAAGCGGGTCTGGCAGAGCGCGGCGTGAGTATCCTCGATGTTCCGCACCATCTCGGTCTGGAACTTTTCCATCTGAACAGGGACGTCCTGGCGGTCGGCGGACAGAATCTCCGGATGCACGCGCGTGATGACGACGACTACTTCGAGCTGCTCAACTCCGACATGCTTCCGAACAGCGCACAGGCGGGACTTCGCTCTGCGGCGGCCAACGTTCTCATGGCCAACCGGTCCTGGCTCAACGAACTGAGGATGCAGCCGGGGGAGTTCCACCGGGAACTCATGCGTGGATTCCACGACATCGGCTCCGACGACGACAGGTTCGAGGAGCTGGTCCACGACCTGGTCGCCCACGCAACGTTTCCGCAGCAGAGCAGCCCTCACAGCAGGGAACGGCTGGTGCGGCATGTCCTGTTCGAGAGCTATCGCCTGGGGCAGCCGTGATCGCCGGGAAGCGTGTCCTCATAGCCGGTGGTACCAACTTCGACATCATCGTCCAGGCGACGAGACTCCCGGAGGAGCATGAGAAGCTCCGCGGCAACGACTACGCGGCCTTTCCCGGAGGATCCGCGGCCAACACCGCTCTGGGACTGGTGAAGCAGGGATGTACGGCCGAGCTGGTGTCTGTCGTCGGCGATGACACCCTGGGCACTGTCTGCCTCGACGGCCTGCGGGCGGGCGGGGTGGACACGTCGCTGATGCGCGTCGACACAACCACGCGGACGAGCATGGCGATCGTTCTTTCCTCCACCACCGGAAAACGCATGATGACCTTCGCGGGAGCAGACCGTGACCTGGCCTTCAACGCCGTCACGGAGGAGGACATCCGCCGAGTGGATCACGTACATCTGGTCGGCGACCCCACACCCTCGCTCGGGCGCCTGGCGGAGCTCGCTCACCGGACCGACCGTTCGGTCTCTGTCGAATGGAACGGCAGGGACATGAGCCCACTTGCCCGGGGCGCATCGCTGAACCTTATGAACTCGGACGAGGCAAGCCGCCTGCCCGAGGCGTCACCGGGCGACACGGCAGGCACAGCACAGCGGTACGCGAAGCTGCTCTCCGGGGATGTCATCCTGACCTTGGGGTCCGATGGTGCACTCTGGGTGTCCCCCTGCGGCCGAGTCGTCCAGGAGCCGACGATCCCTGTAGAGCCGGTGGATCGGACCGGAGGCGGTGACGCCTTCAACGCCGGAGTGATCGCCGGCTGGCTCTACGGGGAGTCACCGGCGGAATGCATGCGCAGAGGACTCGACGCCGCGCTGCACGTGATTACGAAGACAGGAGCTCAACCGTGACCCGATGGCTGGGTGTTGCCTTGCTGCCGTCCGCGGAACACACCCGTTCCGCGATCCAGTTGCAGACGGACGTGGGGGAAGAGCATCGACTGCAACCCCCTCTGAGCCCCGACGGCAATCTCCCTCACGTCACCGTATTCCAGGGACCATTCCTGGACTCCCTGACCCCGGAGCGGGAGCTGGCGGCCATCGCGGACTCGATGAGCCTTCCGGAGGAGATCCGGCTCGCCTCCACAGGCATCGTCTACCAGCCCACCGGTTGGGTGTTCCTCTCGCTGGAGAGGCCACGGCTTCTGAGCGAACTGCAAGCAGCCGTTCTGTCGGTGCTCGCGCCCCACCTGGATCGCGCCGCGTTCGACACGTCCAAGGACACCTCGCGGTTCTCTCCTGACGAGCGGGCCAGCTTCGCCGAGTACGGGTACCGGTACACCGGGGACGCGTATGCGCCCCACATCACGCTCGGCCGTGCCGAGGAAGACATCGCTCTGAAGCTGGTTGGATCCGCCCCCGAGCGCACCTCTGTGCAGAAGGAGTGGACCTTCGACCGCCTTACCTTCTATGTGATGGGGGAACACGGGGCCCACGCGGAGAAGCTGGTGGAAAGGGCACTGGACCCGGCGTGACAGAGGACTCGGAGCTGCGGTCCGCCGCTGAGGAGGCGATGGACGCGGGGGTGGAGTGGCTTGCCCTGGCGGGTGCGGAGTGGCGGGAGCGGAGACTTAAACCGTCGGGCGAGGAGGTCACGGACGCCGACATCGAAGTCGAACGCCGGGTGTCACGCGTCCTGCGCCGACGTACGCCCGAGGTTCCGATCATCGGCGAGGAGTCCACCACCGGCGGTCCGCTGCCGCCCACGTGCTGGCTGCTGGACCCGATCGACGGAACGATGAACTTCACCCGGGGGGCGCCTGGTTACGCGCTCTCGCTGGCCTTCGTGAAGGACCGACGGCCATCCCTGGGCGTGATCGACGCACCGGCCCTCGGCCGCCGCTGGATCACGCGACGCACGACCGGCCCGGCAACGGAACCGTCCGGCGCCCGGGAGGTGTCCCGGGCGGTGATCGGCATCACCGGTGCCGGCTCTGGGAACCCCCGGCACAAGGCCTTTATCGGGCGCCTGTACGGAGAGGCGTATCGGATCAGGATGCAGGGGGCCATGTCCATGGACCTGGTGGGGGTGGCCGAAGGATGGCTCGACGCCTGCATCTGCATCGGTCCGAAGCCATGGGATGTCGCGGCGGGGACTGCGCTGGTACGAGAACGAGGCATGGCGGTCCTCGGACCGGGCGGCCGGACGTTCACCTTCGACTCACCGGTTCTGGCGGCGGGCCGTGAAGCCCTGGCGGGAGAGTTGATGGATCGTTGGGAGGCGCAGCTCTGACTCCGGGTGCCGCGAGCAGTGACGCGCGGCGTCACCCACCGGCCTCCAGCAGGAACTAGTACTCCAGCCGTAGATCGTGATCTTCATGCCTGGCTCGCGGCTTGCCGTCGGTAGTGGCTGGCCTGGGCGCGGGCTTGGTGGCGGCGTCGCCAGTCGGACCAGCCGAGTTGGTGGGCGGCATCGCGGACGGGCCGCACGACGAGCATGGTGAGCAGGCGCTGGATCTCGTTGCAGGTGAGCGGTAGCAGGTCGGCCGGCGTGGGTTGCCGGGCGTGCTCGTCGGCTCGGACGGCGGCGAGGAAGGCGTGGGCGAGCATGGCGAGGGTGACCCAGCGGGACCAGGACGCGAAGCGGCGGACCTGGTGCTCGTCGAGTCCGGCCAGGCCCTTGCCGGACTGGAAGAACTCCTCCACCCGCCACCTTGATCCCGCGACTCCCACCAGCTCGGTCAGCGGTACCGGGCGGGGTGAGTGGCAGCGGTAGAAGGCGAGTTCGCCGGTACTGCGGTTGCGGCGGATCAGCAGATGGTGGACTCCGGGGCCGGGGTGGGCGAGGTCGATGACGGCCCAGTCGTAGAAGCGGTGTCCCTTCGCGCCGGCCCCGGCGGACAGCTTCTGCCAGGCGTGCTTCGGCAGCTTCCCGGCCAGGGCACCGGCTCGGAACTTCCCGGCACGGGTGGGGACTTCGTGGGTGCGGGCGACGGCAAGCACGTAGCCGCAGCCGCGTTCCTCCAGTGCGGCCCGCAGCTTGGGGTTGCCGCCGTAGACCTCGTCGCCGGCGACCCACGGGGCGCGGTGGCCGGCGTCCAGGAACCGGTCGATCATGCGGGCCGCGAGCTCCGGCTTGGTGGCGAACGGGTTCTGGTCGCCGAGTCCGGCGGCCCGGCAGCGGTCGGGGTCGGAGGTCCACGAGCGCGGGACGTACAACTCCCGGTCCACCGCGGCGTGGCCGTGGCGACCCGCGTAGACGAGGTAGACGGCGACCTGCGAGTTCTCGATCCGGCCCGCGGTGCCGGTGTACTGGCGCTGGACTCCGACCGTGTGCACGCCCTTCTTCACGTCCCCGGTCTCATCGACCACCAACACCGCCCGGTCGTCGCGCAGATGCTCCACTACGTAGTCGCGCACCTCGTCACGTACCAGATCGGCATCCCACTTGGCCCGGCCCAGCAGGTGCTGCATGCCGTCCGGAGTCGCCTCTCCCGCCCACTCGGCGATCGTCCAGCAGTTCTTGCGCGGCAGGTCCGACAGCAGCCCGAGCACCAACTGCCTTACCCGACGCCTCGGCTCGACCCTCGCGAACCGTCCCGCGATCCGGCCCATCAGACCCTCGAACGCCTCCTGCCAACGGGCAGGGTCTACGCTGTGCACTGCGGCCACCGCATGATCTTCTGTCTTCACACACCGATGATCAGCGGTGGCCGTTCGCGTTCCCACAGCGACCCCCCACCAGCAAGATCACGATCTACGGCTGGAGTACTAGCTCGGCCGGCCCGACCACGACACGTACAGCTCGTCGCGAGCGCGCGACGAACAGCAGGCAGCGCTCCGCGAGAAGATCCGCGCAGTGCTGGATGCGGTCGATGTCTCCGACGGGTTAGTTGGAGGTGGTGGAACGGATGGCTGCGATGTCGAACAGAAGGCGGAGCATCTCACTTACCATGGCCCCGCACTCGGCCAGCCTGGCGCTGTAGGTCAGGCCCCAGTCGGAACGGTTGATGGTGGTGGTGTCCTCGTCATTTGACGACATCGGCAGCTCGGACCTTCGCGGCATCCTTGGCCTCGTTGAACGGCTGGTTGCGGACCTCCGGTCGCATGCTTGGGGCGACTGCGTATCGCGGAGTGGGGGTTCAGGCAGCGGATTCCGCCTGCTGCTTCGCGTGAACGCCCTCGACGCTGAGAAATCACCGCCGTTCACCGTTCAGGTCCGTGTGCTGGTGAACGCCTCGGTGCCTCACAAGCCCCCCGTCCGGTAGTTGTGGAGCTCCTACGTAACTCTGGTGAGATGCAGGTAGGTTGGGGCAATTACTGACTCACCGTCGCGCCTGGAGACCTCCATGAGCAAGCAACAGCAGTCGTCTGTCAGCCCGGCCGAGAGGCCGCTGTCGGACCGGATCGATACCACGAGGCCTCACTCCGCCCGGTTCTGGAACTACTTCGTGGGCGGTAAGGACAACTACGAGGTCGATCGTGAGGTCGGCGACCAGATCAAGGCCTTCTTTCCCGGCCTGGTCGATGTCGCCGTAGCGGGACGGCAGTTCCTGCGCCGTTCGGTGAGTCATCTGGTGGAGGAGCGGGGCATCCGACAGTTCCTCGACATCGGCACCGGACTGCCGACCGCGGACAACACGCACCAGGTGGCCCAGGGCATCGCCCCTGAGTCGCGCATCGTCTATGTCGACAACGATCCGCTGGTTTTGGCGCATGCGCGTGCCCTGCTCACGAGCACTCCCGAGGGATTCACGGACTACATCGACGCCGACCTCTACCAGCCGGAGATCATCCTCGCCGAGGCTGCGAAGACGCTCGACTTCGACCGGCCCGTGGCGCTGATGCTCCTCGGCATACTCGGGCACGCCGGTGACTTCGGCCAGGCCCGGGACGTGGTGAGCCGGCTCATGACCGGTCTTCCGACGGGCAGCCACCTCGTCGTGTACGACGGCACTCGCACCAGCGAGGGAATGATCGCCGCCGAGAAGGCGTACATCGAGAGCGGCGCCGTGCCGTACTACGTCCGCGAACCCAGCGAGATCGCGACCCTCTTCGACGGCCTGCGATTTGTCGAGCCCGGCTTTGTGCGACTCAGCGAGTGGCACCCCGACGCCGACAGCGCGAACGTACCCGCTGACGTGGATGCCTTCGGAGGGATCGGCTTCAAGGAGTGAGGCCGGAGAGCGCGGGCTGACCGTTCCATCGACGAGGCGGAGTGCCGGGCTTGCGGCACTCCGCCTCGTCATATCCGATTGTCTACCTGCGGTGTTCGAGGGGGCGACTGGGGTGACGAGCGTGCGGGGCTCGGATCCGCTATCGGGCGGAAGCGATCACCGGGTAGTGGTCGGAGAGGTTCGTGTACGTGTAGTCCGTGCCCCAGCTGGAGACGGTCCAGGGCGTGCTCTGCTCCTTGACCACCTCGTTCGTCCAGCTCGTCGGCTTCGTGTGCCCGGTGCGGTGAAGGACGTAGTCGAGGTCCTCGCGCGGGTCGTTGGGGTAGCGGTAGGCGCCGATCGAGTTGTCCTGGGTGTCGAAGGAATACGGGTGCCCGGTCCGGGCGTCGGCTCCGGTCAGTCCGGCGTCGGCGAGCATCGACGCGTACTCGGGGGAACGGGAGTCGACGTTCATGTCGCCTGCCACGATGACCTGTTCGGACGCGGGGATGTTCTTGGCGTCGAGGAAGGCGTCGATCTGCTTGAACTGCAGGCTGCGCATCTGCGCCGCCTCGCCCGCCTTGTATCCCGGGTCGGTCGACTGGGCATGGGTCCCCACCGCATGGACCTTGGCGCCGTTGACGTTCAGTTCGGCGTAGACGAAAGTTACCCGTGGATAGACGCCGGATGCCGGGACTCTTTCCGTGGGCGTACCAACGAACGAACCCGTGGTCGGCGCGGATGCATGCGTGCGGCTCATGGTCCGGCTGAGACCTTGCCCACCGGCTGGCCCTCAGCTCTGGAGCGGCGAGCCAGCACCTGGGCGTCCTCCACCGTGCCGGGCTGCTCACCCGGGCACGGCAGAAAGCCTGAGGTCGAAGGACGGGACTCTCACCGCTGGTGCGACGGGCTTCGACAATCCGATCTGTCAGGGCCGGCCGCAGCTTCAAGCGCTCACCCCGAAGAAGTGACGCCATGCGGAAGTCGTCAGCGGGCGGTGGCGTAGACGATGAGGTTGTCCACCGGGTGGCCCTCGGCGTCGAATGCGCCGTCGCAGGTGATCAGACGGAGGGCGCGGTCGTCGGTCCTGCCGTACACCCTCTTCGTGGGGAACGCCTTCTTGCTCACGGACTCCGTGCCGGTAACGGTGAAGTGGGCTGCCTGGCCTTGCTCGTTGCGCACGACTATGTCCGCGCCTTTGCCGATCTTCTTCAGGTCGTGGAAGACGGCCCTGCCGAACCGGGTGTCGTTGTGCCCGATGAGGACGGCTGCTCCGCGCTCGCCCGGGATCGCACTTCCCTTGTACCAGCCTGCTGTCATGCCCTTCTCCGCCGGTGGGACCTCGACGGTGCCGTCCGCGTTGAGACCGAGTGGCATCAGGGAACTGGTCACTCCGATCGAGGGGATGGCCACCTGAGCGGGAGCCGCGGGCTGTTCCGCCCCGGGGGAGGCGGGGGCAGTGGGGGAGTGCATGGGGGAGCGGGCGGGGGGTGGTGGCTCCGCGGCGTGGGATGTGCAGCCGGTGGCGAGAGCGAGGGTGAGACAGGCGAGAGTCGTCAGCGCGGCGGATCGCCGGGGTGTGTGGTGCGCAGGGGACATACGGGCTCCAGAGCAGGCGACAGGAGAGGCGGAGACGGACAGTGGCGCCGCCCACGAAGGGCGGCGCCACTGCGAGGGTCAGCCGTTGCCGTGTGCGGTCGTGCGGCGGCGGCGCAGCACCAGAGTGCCCGCGCCTCCGAGCAGCGCCGCGGCGGCGACCGAACCCGCGACGGTGGCAGTGGTGTTGCTCGTCGTGCCGATCGGACGCTCGCCGGCGGCCACGCCGCCACGCGGCTCGGCGGAGCTACCCTTCAAGCGCACGGCCGGGGCCGCGCTGGGCTTGTCGCCCGCGGCCACGCCGCCGCGGGGCGCCACCGACGGTCCCTCGCCACGCGCGGGCCTGCTCGACCCGGCTTCCAGAGCGGGCGCCGGGGTCCGCACGGTGGACGTCACCGAAGGGCTGGGTGTTGCGTTGGAAGGGACCGATGCGAGGGCCGTGGCGGAGGGGAGGAGTACTGCGCCCGCCGCGACGGCGATGAGGACGGCGGTGCGCAGGGTCGGACGGGGACGGTGGGACATACATGGCTCCAGTTCCAGCCCGGCTTTGGTGGTGCCTGGATGCCGATTCGCACCAGGCGCCGGGCATGCCGTCAGCCTCGCGTGAACTTATGAAGAAGCTGTCAGATCGCTGTGGTCATCGCATCAGCTCCGATGGTCCGGGGCGACCTCGTCCGGACGGTCCGACGGTTTCGGTGGTCGGCCCGCCGGTGTGCGATGCGGGCTCGCAGGCAGGCGCAGCGTGAAGACCGAGCCCTTCCCCTCCGTACTCGCGGCGCTCACCGCGCCACCATGGGCCTCGGCGAGTTTGCGGACGATGGCCAGGCCGAGGCCGCTGCCGCCGGTGCGGCGGCTCCGCGACTTCTCCGCGCGCCAGAAACGGTCGAAGACGTACGGGAGGTCTTCGGGCGAGATGCCGCTGCCGGTGTCCTCGACGTCCACGACCACCTCGTCACCTGACTCGGAGCCGTACGCTCGCAGGGTCACGTGTCCGTCCGGAGGTGTGTGGCGTATCGCGTTGGACACCAGGTTGCCGAGGGCCTGCCGCAGTCGTACCGGGTCGGCGGTCAGGGGAAGAGGAGGGGGCCCGGGGTCGGCCGTGCGTACCGTCAGCGTCATTCCGGCCGTCTCGGCGCGGGCCTGGTGCGCCGCGGCGACCTGGCCGAGGAGGTCGTCGATCCGTACCGGCGCCGGGTGCAGACGCAGCGCGCCGGCGTCGGCCGCGGCCAGGTCCTGGAGATCGTCGACGATGTGCTGCAGCTGAACGGCCTCCTCCAGGAGCGAGGCGACGAAAGCCGCGTCGAGGTCGGCCACGCCGTCCTGCGCCGCCTCCAGCCAGCCACGGATGTTGCTCAGCGGGGTGCGCAACTCGTGGGCGACATCGCTGACCATCACCTTCCGCTGTTCCTCAAGGCGTGCGCGATGCGCCGTCATGTCGTTGAAGGCGGCGGCCAGTCGTCCGATCTCGTTGTCCGCCGTGACCGGTACGGGCGCCGACTCCTCACCGTCCCGCACTCGCTCGGCGGCACCGGTGAGCGCCTGCAGCGGCCGTACGAGCCGGACTCCTGCCAGCACCGAGGCGCCGACGGTGAGAGCGAGGACCAGGGCCGCGACACCTGCGATACGGGCGGTGTTCGCCGGTGAGAGATCGAAACCGGGGACGGTGGCGCCGCCCGCGTCCCCGATGAACAGGAGTGCGGGCGAGGCGACGTACGAACTGAGCTGCTCGCGGCGGGCGGCGCCGACGCACGACGCGATCGCCCGGTCGTTGTCACTGCTCTGAACGGCCGGCGCAGGGGCGGCGGTGGCGAGGCGGCGGGCCGGGCCCGTGCTTGGTTCCAGCTTGGTGTCCTGGCCCCAGGAGAGGTCCAGGCGCAGCTGGACACCCGCGCGGCCCTGCCGGTCCAGGCAGGCGTCGGCCAGCTGATTGAGCGCGCCGAGCGCCTTCTTCTCGGTTTTGGTGGGACTGTCCAGCGCGTCGGTCGAGCATCTGGTGCCCAGGATCCGGTCGGGGTCGTTGCCGACGATCTGGATGCGGGGGCGCCCGCTCGGTTCCTCGACGACGTCCGAGGCGATCCCGGCGTTGTTCAGGCACGCCACACCCCGGTCGGCCGTGCGACGCAACTGCGTGCGTTCGGCCGGGGGCAGGCGGAACGGTCCGACGGCCCGCGGGTCGACACGGTCGGCCGCGGTGCCGGTCGCTCCGGAGGACTGCGCCGCCAGAGCTGTGTCCACGGAGAGCGGGTCGACCACGGCCGACGCCTGCGTGGGAAGCGCGGGCGGGGACGCCCCGGCCGCGGAGTCGGCGATGATCTCCCGGCCCTCGGTGGTCAGGGCGATCCGGCGGCCCGACCGCGTCGCCAGTTCGCGCACCGTCCTCTCGACACCGTCCCACCTGGAATGGCCCGCCGCGTAGCCGAGCAGCTTGTTGTAGATCCGGGCATCCGCGGTGAGGTTCTGGCCCTGCTCCTGCTTGATGGCACCGGAGGTGGTCTGTACGGCGAGCCAGGCAGTGGCCGCCACCGAACAGGCCGCCACCAGCGCAGATACGGCCAGCAGCCGCACGAGCAGACTCTTGCGGAGCGGCAGTCGCCGGCGGTCCAGCCGGCCACGGCTACGCACGCGACGTGCCCCTTGCGGGGTCGGTCAGTTTGTATCCGACTCCGAAGACGGTGAGCAGCCGGGACGGCTTCCGCGGGGCCGGCTCGATCTTCTTGCGCAGGTTCATGATGTGCACGTCGACCGTGCGGTCGCTGATGTACCGGTCGAAGCCGTGCAGTTCCTCCAGGAGCCGCTGCCTGCTGAAGACCCGGTCGGGCTCGGCGGCCATCGCGGCGAGGATGCGGAACTCGCCCGGCGTGCATTCCACCGACGTACCGTCGACCGATATCTCGTGCCGGGCGGGGTCAACTCTGAGTGCGCCCACGGAAAGCACCTCATCCACGGCGTCCGCGGAGGGGGCCGCCTGTCCTGGCCGATTCGTGCGGCGCAGGAGTGTCCGGACCCGGGCCATCAGTTCGCGCGGGCTGTACGGCTTGGTCATGTAGTCGTCCGCACCCAGGTCGAGACCCAGCAGCAGATCGTCCTCGGTGGTCCGGGCCGTCAGCATCAGCACCGCCAGCTCGCGGTGCTCGGCGCGCAGGACACGCACCACATCGAGCCCGTCCGCCCGCGGCATCATCACATCGAGGACCAGCAGGTCGGGCTCCCCGTGCCGCACCTCGTCGAGCGCGGCGAGACCGTCCCCGACGACGGTGACCGCGTGGCCCTCGCGTTCGAGGTAGCGGCGTACGAGTTCGGCCTGTTTCTTGTCGTCTTCGGCGACGATGACGTTTGCGCACACGCGGTCGATCGTAGGTGAGCGCGGGGCGCGGTCCGGTGGGCAAGCCATCGGCGGAGATGCCGCCCGCCGGCGGGCCGCCGTGCACGACTGGTTCACGCGAACGCTGCCCACACGCTGTCGGCGGTGGTGGCGTCTGCGCCCCGATGGGTTGCTCGCGGTCTGCGTCCTGGTCCGCAAGGAGGTCCGCGCGCCGCCGAAGAGCGCCCAAGAAATTGGCGAGTACACGCCCATTGTCAGGGTCGCGGCGAAGGGGTTACATGGTCCCCGCACACGGACGAAAGCGCTTTCTGTCGATCGGGAGACCCCGGTCGACTGCCCCTTCGCTGCCCCATTGCTGCCGCTGGGAGGCTGTATGTCACCGCCCCGCACCAGACGCTACTCACTCGCCGTCGCCGCACTCGCCGCGACCGCCTCGCTTGCCGCCGCCACGTTTCCGGCCCAGGCGGCCCGCCCCTCAACCGCCCACACTCCGCTGCGAGCCCAGGCCGTGGCGGCGTACGACTTCGGACACCCGGACCCCGCCGACCCCGGTCGCGAGCAGGACATCGGGCGCTCCGGCACCACGCTCAGCCTGATCAACGGCGGTTCCGCGATGCGCGTGGCCGACGAGGCCTACCCGGGCGCTTCGCCCGCCCTGCAGGTACGTCAGCAGAATCCGGCCACCGCGGGCAACGACGACTGGAAGGCCGGGGCCTGGGACGCCGAGGGCATGTCATCCCTCGGGGCCTTCCGCAGTGCCCGGGGTGCCACCGTCATGGGCTGGTTCAAGATGACGGGCGACAATCCCGCCCTCAATTCCAACACGGCCAACCCGAGCGACCGCTACAACGCGATCGGGCTGGCCGGCGTACTGTCCGGAACCTCTGACGGTCACGCGGTGCGTGCGCTGCTCGAACTCATCCAGGTCAATGGTGAGTTGAAGCTGGTCGCGCTGGGCAGACGCCTGGACAGCGGCGCCTCCCAGACGTTCGCTGCCGGCGCCCCCTGGGAAGAACTGCTGCCCCGCGGTGAATGGGTCCACCTGGCCGCGACGTTCGACTTCCGCGACGGCACCCTCGCCCTCTACCGCGACGGCAAGCCCCTGGATGGCTTCTACGTCACGCCGGGCGACCCCTGGGAACTCGCCACCACGCCGGCGCCCCACCGCGCCTCTCCCACCGATCCCCGCGGCATCAAGATCGGCGGCAGTTTCCCCCAGAACACCCGGGAGAACAACGCCTGCGACTGCCGCATGGACGACCTCCTGTTCCTGGACCGCCCGGTGCCGGCCGGAGCGGTCGCGGCGGAGTACCGGCGCATGACGGGGGGCCGCTGACCGGTGTCATCCCTGAATCGTTCTTACCCTGCCTACTTGTCGCGCCGGCCCGAAGGGACCCACATGGCGTCACGACGTACATATCGAAGGAACTGGGCGGCCGTGGCCGTCAGCGCGGCCCTCGCCCTGGGTGGTCTCGCCGCGCCGTCCCATGCCGACGAGCCCGCCGCGGCGACAGCCGCCCTGACCGACCCCATTCCGCAGAAGCCCGTCCAGTCCAGGACGGGCCTCGTCCTGCAGGAGTTCGCACAGTTCCCCAAGTCGGAACCCGACCCGGCGCCGACGGATCCGCGCCTGATGCGCC
The DNA here is from genome assembly GCF_043200055.1 of Streptomyces sp. NPDC048496. Lineage (NCBI taxonomy): Bacteria > Bacillati > Actinomycetota > Actinomycetes > Kitasatosporales > Streptomycetaceae > Streptomyces > Streptomyces sp. NPDC048496. The sequence continues at coordinate 23,223 of NZ_JBICXB010000014.1, forward strand.
ACGCCCGGATCAACACCATCAATGAACTGCCCGACGGTTCCGGCCGGATGGCGACCCCCGACCTCAACGGCACCCTGTATCTCACCGACCCCGGCGCCGCGACGCGCACCTCCGGGGGCACCCCGCACCCCTACCTGGACGTCAAGGCGGCATTCCCGCACTTCTTCTCGGGCCGCGGTCTCGGTCAGGGCTTCGGGTACGCCGCATTCCACCCGGAGTTCGGAGCGAACGGGCGCTTCTACACCATCCACACCGAGCTCGCCTCGCAGGCCACCGAGACTCCCGATTACCAGCAGGCCGGCACGCCCACCTATCACGGCATCATCACTGAGTGGACCGCCGACGACCCCTCCGCCGCCGTCTTCCACGGCACCCATCGCGAGGTGCTGCGTATCGGCTTCAGCGGCCAGGTCCACGGCATTCAGCAGATCGACTTCAATTCGACGGCCAAGCCCCACGACGAGGACTACGGCCTTCTCTACCTCGCGGTGGGCGACGGAGGGCAGGGTGTCGGCAACAGCGAGCCGCAGAACCTGACGCTCCCGCACGGCAAACTTCTGCGGATCGACCCCGCGGGCCGTAACAGCGCCAACGGCCGGTACGGCATCCCCGCGTCCAATCCGTTCGTCGGTGAGCCCGGTTCGCTCGGGGAGATCTACGCGATAGGCATGCGGGACCCGCACCGCTTCAGCTGGGACGCGGGCGGCAGCCACCGTATGTATCTCGGCCACATAGGCGAGCACGCCATCGAGTCGGTGTACGAGGTCAAGGCCGGTGACAACTTCGGCTGGAGCGAGCGCGAAGGCGCCTTCGCATTCGACAAGAACACCACAGACCCGTGTGCCCGCATCCTTCCCCTGCCGGCCGACGACGCCCGGTACGGCTACACCTACCCGGTCGCCGCCTACGACCACGACCCGGGACGCGACTGGAACTGCCGGTCCGATGTGGGCCGCGCCATTGCCGGAGGCTTCGTCTACCGAGGCAAGGACGCGCCTGCGCTACGTGGAAAGTACATCTTCGGTGACCTCGTGGACGGCCGGATCCTGGCCGCGAACACCCGAGACATGCACCGCGGCGCCGACCTCGCGCCGCTCGAGCAGCTGATGCTGTTCGACAAGTCCACCGGGAAGACGGTCACCATGCGCGACCTCGCCGGTGACCAACGTGTCGACCTGCGCTTCGGCTCCGACCGCAGCGGCGGCCTGTACATCGTCTCGAAGGCCAACGGCAAGGTCTGGAAGGTGACCGGGACCCGCACCTTCGCCGACTGCGAGATCGGCAACACCCCCACCACCCACACCACCGGGCCCGACAACTGGGCGCCGGTCACCCCGGCCAAGTGGGCGTACACCGAACGGGAGACGATCCTGGCCGAGCCGGGCGTCGCCCGCCCGGGACCGCGCCGCCCCTTCGAGTACGCCGTCCTGACCGCGGGTCCGCGCTACTCCTCCGTCACCGTCGAGGCGGAGGTCCGGATCGACACCCCCGTCGAGATCACCAACCGCGACGTCATTCTCATCTGGGACTATCAGTCGGACACCCGATTCCAGTACGCGCACTTGTCGAGCGACAACAGCATCTACCCGCACAACGGTATGTTCACCGTCAACGATGCCGACCGGCTGCGCATCGACGACCAGTGGAACGGAACCGTCGGTGCACCTCCGGCGATCAAGGACGACGGATGGCACAAGGTGCGCCTCACCCACTGCGCCGACACCGGTGAGACCGCCGTCTACCTGGACGGCAGCCGCAACCCGCTGATCACGGCCACCGACCCGGTCTTCGCCTCGGGCCGGGTGGGCTTCGGATCCTTCGACAACGAGGGCCGCGTCCGTCACCTGAAGGTGACGGGCACTCCGGTCGGCGACTGATCTCGCGGGAGCGGGCCGTCACCGTCGGCCCGCTCCCGCACCGGCACGGGGCCAAGCCCTCGCTCCCGCTTCCCGGCACTTTTCACAGCGCCCTGAACCCAACGGGGACCCGTTGCCGACAGCGCAGAATCATCTCGTCCCCCCCGTCAGCCCCTGCGGCCGCCGGCGGACCGGTTACGGTTCAATAGTGACCGCCTGGTCCCGCGGAACCGTGATTTTCACCAGGCCCGGGGCCGCTGGCATGCTGTGGGGCGGCGGCCGTACGACAGGACAGGCAGGGCCGGTGTGATGAGGATGTTCTTCGCGCCCGAGGAGACCGAGGAATACGAGGCAGCGCGTTCGCTGCTGATCCGCCGGATGGGTCAGTGGGCCCGCGAGCGGGGCGAGAGCGTGGACCCGTTTGTCGTCGGGACGGCGCTCGATTATCGCCACCGAGGTACCTGCGACGGGCGGCTGGGGCTGTGGGAGCCCCGGCACATCGAGGAGTATCTGCTGGACTGGCTGCCGCGCACGGCCACCGTGCTGCCCGGCGAAGAGCCGACGGATGCGCCCGGCACGCTTGCAGCCCTGCTGCGCTACCTCGATGCGATGGGCCTCAGCGACCCGCGCGGGGCCTCGTCGGCCGACAACCTTGCTGCGGTCGAGACCCTCGCACCGCGGTACGCCCCCGCCATGGCTGACCGCGGCCGCTGGGGAATGGCGAAGTTCTGGGCGGTCACCGCAGCCGAGCAGGGGGTCGATGTCCAGGATCCGGCGGCGCTTCAATGCTTCGTGGAGCAAGCTCAGCAAGGCGAGGTGCCGTACGACCGGGAGGTACTGGACGAGGTGGTGCGCAACCACCTGACGCGTGGCCCGGCAGCAGTGACACGCGCCGAACCGCAGCTGCCGGTCCTGCTGCCCGCGGAGAAGGAGCTGCGTGCACGCGCCGAGACGTCCCGCGCGCTGCGGTGGCTGCGGGGGATCGCCGACTGGGCGGGCCCCGAGGGGCGCGTGCTCACCGCGACGGGCAACCTGCGAATGGCGGACGCGCGAGCCCTCGTCGCCGAGCTGGGGACAGGCGACGCGGTGGATACGGTGCGCTCCTCCACGCAGCTGCCGCGGCTGAGGCTTGCGGTCGAGTGGGCGAAGAAGGCCCGGCTGGTACGGGTGGTCAAGGGGCGGCTCTACGCGGTCGCCAAGGCGCAGCCCCTGCTGAAGGACCCCCTCGCGCTGTGGCGGCACGCCTTCGAGACCTTCTCCGAGCTGCGCGTGCCACTCCTGGGCGCCCGCAGCGGCCGACACGCCGAGTCGATGCTCTTCGACAGCTTCGAGGACACCGTGCCAGATGTTCTCAACACCCTCTACAGCCTGCCGCACGCCATGCCCTGGCCCCGGCTGCGCGACTCGCTGCACCTGCGCTACCGCGCCGAGTACGAACTGACCGGGCCCTACGCCTGGCAGATGGAACTCGGACATGCGGACCGTGATCTGCGCACCGCATTGGACGTGCTGGAGGACCTGGGCGCGATCAAGCGGCACGAGGGCATGGCCGACCCGGTCTTCCTCGACATACCGCTCGAGGAGTCCGTGCTGCCACCCGCCGGGATGCCGCCGGAGCTCGCCGAGCTCTTCGGCGTAGTCGCCGGTGGACACGGGGAGAGCGAGGATGCCGAAGAGCGGAGCAAGGAGCAACGGGCGGAACTGACCACCGGGCCCGTCGAGTTGATCCGTCTCACGGCCCTCGGCCACGACTCCGTACGCCGTCGGCTGCTTGCCGAGGGGCGGGATGCCCCGCGCGTCGGTGAACTCGCCCACGCCCCCGCCGCCGGGCTCCTCGGTGTCGTCGCCGAGCACTACGACCCGGACGCCGCCCGCACCGAACTCGCTGCCTGGGTCGCCGCCCGGGAGAGCCCTGCCGAGGCGCTGGAGAAGCTGACCGACGCGGTGCGCACGACCCCGTTCCGTACCCGCGCCGAAGCCATGCTGGACGCACTCGTCGACGCGTACCCGGACGGCGAGGCCCTGCTGCGCGGCCTGCGCGGCGACCCGCTCCTCGGCCCCACTGCCCTGAGTGTCCTGGTGCGCCGGGAGGTCCTCGGCGCCGAGGACCTCAACGAGCCCGAGAGCCTCGTCATGGTCGCCGAGAGTCTGCTCCAGCTCCTGGAGACAGCGGGCCCCGAAGGCTTGCTCGAAATCTTGGGAAGCCAGGAAGTCTCTGCCCATAAGGCACTTGAGGCCGCTCTCGCATCCGGTCACCCCGACCAGGCGGGTCTGGCGGATCTGAGGACGGTCGCCGAGCAGGCCCGTCGGCGGCCGGCCGCGCATCTCGGCCGCAGCCATCAGCGGCGCCGACCGGGCGCGAGCGGCCGGGGCAGGGGCGGCAGGCGGCGGCGCTGACGCCGCCGAGAACGAGGCCGAGGAAGCAGCGAAGGCCGCGGGCCGGGAGCCAATTACGCAGCGACTTACGCAGCGACGCACTCCACGTTTCCCGGAAGGTGGCGACCTCACGCAGCCATCGCCACCGCAGCCTTGCTGAGCGAGGCGTCGGGCGCGGGGGCCCGGTCGGCGAAGACGACGACCCGCAGTAGCGCGAACCGTCCGATGCCCGCCAGAGCGGACGCCGACAGATAGACCGTCTGCTCGACCAGGGCCGACGGCTCGGACCGGACGGCGTACAGGCAGAACAGCGCCCCTGTCGTGAACGCATAGCTCACGGCGACGGTCACCCCGGACTGAAGATGAACCCCCCACCCTTTCCGCCGGCTCCGGAAGGAGACCCGTCCGTGCAATTCGGTGGCGATGACCGTGGAGACGACGGTGACCAGCGCGTTGGCAACGGCCATCGGTATACGGTCGTTGAGCAGTACGAGTACCCCGCTGGACGCCAGCCCGACACCGCCACCACACACGACGAACCGCACGAAGGCCGCGACGAGCGGATGAAGAGTGCGCGTCTGCGAGCGCGAAGGGGCGGTCACGAGGGGCCTCCGTAGGCTGAGTGGAACGGTGTTCCGATTCCACCCCAGAACCTACGGACCGGGCGTCGTCCGAGCGACCGGGTTAATCCCCGACTCAGCTGGGGGTTAACCCCCAGATGTCCCCTGGGGGAACCCCCTGGGTACGGCGTCTCGAAGTACGACGGCGTGGAGGTCCTCTTCAGCTGCGACGACGTGAACTGGTTGCAGCGGACCGATCACCACACTGTGTTCGCGCACGTCGACAAGTGGGGCGATCTTCCACGAGCCAGGGGCCTCGCCGCGTATTCCACAGCGACCCCGCACGTTTCCGCGCCCTGGTCGAGGACTTCGTGCGCACCACGGCCCCGGCCGACAGGAGCCAGGAACGGTGGCGCCGGCTGCTGCGGTTTGGGCGGCCCGGCACGGCGGTGGGGGAGCCGGACTCCGCGTACCACCGGGCCGTGGCGCGCGATCTGCGCGAGGCGAGTAAGCGCAGCGCTGCGTGACGGGCGGAGAGCTCCGACTGCCTGCCCGATTAGCTGGCGGAGCAGGTCCGGCCGCTTCGGGTCCGCCCTCAGAGGTCGTCGGGCAGGAGCCGGAACGCTCCATGGGCGGTGAGTGGCCGCACCATCCGGAAGTGCCGGTCGGTGGTGAACAGGTCAGCGGTCTGGAATGCGGCGGCGAGCGCCACGTTCATCGCGTCAGCCAGCCCCACCCCCTGGCCGCCGTCCGCGTCCTGGTACCCGCGCATGACCGCCATGGCGCTGCGCAGATGCGGTGCCACCTCGGGTACTTCGAAGCGCCGCGCCTCGACCTGGCGAGCGACGAAGTCGAGTGCGTTCATCGAGGCACCGGCACCGACCCGCGCGGTCAGCAGATAGTCGAGTTCGGTAAGCACCATCGGCGACACCACAAGGTGGCCCATGGCACTGAGTGCATCTCGGTGCGCGGCATGGTGTGGGTCCTTGGGCGTGAACAGGCGGTACAGGGCGTTCGTGTCGGCGATGGCGACCGGAATCTCATTCATCGACCGCACCCATGCCCCGCAGCGCCTCGTCGATCTCGTCGTCGGTGAGCACGGGCCCACCCAGGTCGGGAAGGTCCAGCGGCCCCATCGGGTCGGTACGGAAGGGATACGAGGGCCGCCCCAGGCGGGAGCCGCGGGGAACGATGTCCCCTATGGGAACGCCGTCCTTGGTGATGGTCACGGTTTCCCCGGCCTCGACGCGGGCCATGATGCGCGAGGTCTGCTGATTCAGCTCCCGGAGAGGAACATCCCTGTTGTCGCTCATGACACCAGCGTACTACTCGTTCTACATTCCGGCCGGAATGCGAGCGGAGGACGCCATTGCATGGCTGGTGTCCGGAGGGGCATACCCGCGCGGGTATGCCCCTCCGGCATGACCTCAGGCCGCTCCCGCTTCGACCAGGAACGGACTCGGCCCTCCCGACCAGGACACGTACAGCCCGTCGCGGGCCCGGGTGCAGGCGACGAAGAGCAGGCAGCGCTCAGCCATGAGATCCGCCTCGTGCTGGAGGCGGTCCACGTCGGCCGGCGTCACGGCACCCGGATAGGGCAGCGCCGCGTCGTGCGCGCCTATGACGGCCACGCACCGGAACTCCAGCCCTTTGAAGGAGTGCATCGTTCCGACGCGGACGGTTGGCGCGTCCTCGGAGGCGTCGGACCGCAACTGTGCTGCGGGGATGCCGGCGGCCGTCAGGCGTTCGATTGCCTTGGCGCAGTTCTTGTTGAAGCGGGCGCTGACGCCGATCTCGCCGGGGCTGACACCGGCCTCGGTCCAGGTGCGGATCTGTGCGACGAGGGCGACCAGTTCGGCCTTCTCCGACGCGGCCGCGTGCACGGCGGGGCCGCTGCCGTGGAGGGCGGAGCGGTATCCCAGCAGGGTCTCGTTGCGGTCGTCGTCCTCCAACTGTGCGATGGGGCGGCCGACGAGCAGTGCGGTGGACCAGCTGAGGATCTCGTGCGTGCTGCGGTAGTTCTTCCGCATCTTCGTCGAGCGGCCCGCGACCTTGATACCGAGCGCCTTCAGCGACACTTTCGAGTCGTAGATCCGCTGGTGCGGGTCGCCGGCGATGAACAGGTCGTCGGGGCGCGGGGGGACGGCGGCGCGCAGGAGCCGCCACTGGGCGGGGTGCAGGTCCTGGGCCTCGTCGACGACGATGTGCCGGTACAGGGGCCCCTTCGCTTCGAGCAGGTCGGCGGCCTCGGCGCACGTTCCCAAGTACGTGCGCAGGCCGTCGGCGGCGAGCCGGTCGGAGAACTCCTGGACCGTACTCCACACCAGGGGGCGGTCGGCTGCTGGGAGGCGGTTGCCTCGCCCACGCCGGTCGGCAACCTCGTACTCCTCCGGACTCCGCAGGTTTTGCGCGAGGACGACGTGCTTGTACTCCTGGGCAAGGAACTGGGCGGTGCCCGTGAAGCCGGTGGCGAGCGCGGCCTGCTCCCAGCGGGTCTCCTCCTCGCCGCCCCGCAGCGGGCGGCGTGACGTGGAGACGACCCGGCTGGCCAGGGCGTCGACGGTGGTGATGTCCACGCGGTCGCGCAGCTCCTCGTCCTCGACGAGGGCGGCGAGCCCACTGCGCAGTGCGGCAACGAGAGCGTTGGTGTACGTGGTCAGCAGGATGCGCTCGCCGTCGCGCAGGAAGGTCAGCAGGTGTCGTACGCGGTGCAGAGCGACGACGGTCTTGCCGGTGCCCGGGCCGCCGGTCACCTGCGCCGGTCCGGAGTAGCTGGCCCGGTAGGCCACCTTGTGCTGGGAGGGGTGGAGGAAGACCCGCCAGGCGGTGAACGGCTTGTCGAGGATGTCGCGCAGCTCGTCGGAGGCGGTGATGAGAGCGATACGAGTGCGGGTGTGGCCGATGGCGGTCGCGTAGTCGGTCGTATCCACCGGATCGGCGGAGGCGGTGGGGAGGTTGAGGGACACCAGGTCGCGCCAGACCTCCTCCACGGTGAAGCCCTCGGCCAGGTACTCCAGCACCTCCCGCTGGTCCTGCGGGAAGTAGGGCGCGAAGACGGTCAGCTGTTCCTTGCTGGTGAGGACGCGGGCCTGGCGAAGGGTGGTCTCGTCGATGCCGAGGGCGGTCAGGTCGCCGTCGGAGACCTTGGAGAACAGTCGCTGGTCGGGTGCGGGTGCGATCCGCTCGTAGGCGGGGGTGAGTTCGTCGAGCATCTCGATGTCGCGGATCTCGACGGCGCGGGTGACCGCGTTGATGCTGGCCTTCTGCTTGATCGCCCAGTCGATGGCCTTGTCGTGCGGCATCACGCGCAGCAGAACGAAGGTGTCCCCACGGTCGGGGGCGAGGACCACGCCGCGGGTGCCCTGGGCGATGCGGATGGTCCGGATCTGCGGATCCTTGGCCTGCTTCAGCGCCTCCAGTTTCAGCCCCTGGTCCTTGAAGAGCTGGTCCAGGGTGAGGCGCTCGAACTTCTCCCAGGCATCGAAGACCCCCTGTTTGACGGTGCCTTGGAGCTTGCTGAGCTGGGCGCAGAAGCCTATGTCGAAGGCGAGGTGCGGCATGATGATCCGTTCTGGTACGTGCTGCGTAAGTCCTAGGAGTTCACGTTGCTACGAGAGGTACGTGTCGCTCATCCAGCGCCGTCGCCGTCGAGCCCGAGGTGGATCACGGCGAGTGCCTCGGCGATCTCGACGCTCATCTCGTCCTTGGGGCCGAACAGCATGCACATGTCCTCGTGGAGCGGTTCGAGGATCTGCCGGGCCTCGGCGGCTCGCCCCTGGGCGAGCAGCAGCATCCCGATGTTGTGCCGCAGCTCGACCGCCTCCTCGCTGACGTCGCTGTCGAGGGTCCGTACGACGTTCAGCACGCCCTGGAGCGCGGCGAGCGCGTCGGTGACCTGGCCCAGTTCGGCACGGCAGCGGGCGGCCTGGGCGCGGCAGGACCGTGCCTGCTCGCCCGTGGGGCCGGTGATGCGGGCGTAGGCGTCGGCGAGGCTGTCGAACTCGGGCAGAGCCGTCCGGTAGTCGCCACCGAGGAGGCGGACCGCCGCGCGCCGGCGGCGCAGTGCCAGCACCTGCTTGCTCTCGGAGCCGAGGGCGAGGGCCGCGGGCTCGATGACCTCACTGAGCACCTCGGCCGCCTGCGCGAAGCGTTCCTCTTCCAGGAGGGCGTCGGAATGGTCGTACGCCTCCTTGATGTCCTGGCGCAGGTGGGCGGGAACGGGCACCGGCTGGGCGTGCGGGGCGGGGACAACGGGCGCAGCACCTCCGGCCGGCGACGCCTGGGCGCGGGCGCGGGGCGCGTACGGGTGGCGGAACAGGCCCGTCGGGTCGGGAACACCGACCGGTCCGGCCTCGGCCGCGGTGGGCTCCTTGCCGGGCGGCGGGAGGAACGGCAGCAGCCGCTCGTACACCTCCTGCGTGTCGGCGGGCCGCTGCTCGGGCGCCTTGCACAGCAGGTGCAGCACCAGCTCCTCCAGCGCCTCGGGTATGTCGGGCCGCAGCTGCCGCAGTGGGGTGGGGGCGGCGTTGACGTGCTGGAACATCAGCAGGTAATCGCTCTCCGCCGTGAACACGATCCGTCCGCTGAGGAGTTCGTGCAGGACGCAGCCCAGCGCGTACAGGTCGGTCTGTGGGGTGATGCGCCCGCCCCGGACCTGCTCGGGCGACATGTACTGGTAGGTGCCGACGGGGCTTCCGGTCGCTGTCAGCTTGGTGACGTCGGTGCGCAGGATCGCCGCGATACCGAAGTCGAGGACCTTCACCGTGCCATCGCGGGCGACCAGGATGTTCCCCGGCTTGAGATCGCGGTGGATCACCGGCACGTCGTGCGCATGCGACAGCACGGTCGCGACCTGCGCGGCGACAGCGACCGCCCAACTGATGGGCAAGGGGTGGTCGGGGTGGAGGTAGGCCGACAGCGACATGCCGTCGACGAGCTCCATCACGAGAAACAGCCGCTCATACGACTCGTCAAGGACCGCGTCGTACACCTGCGGCACCCCGGGGTGCTGGATGCGCGCGGTGATACGGGCCTCGCGGCGGAACCGTTTGGCGAACTCCTCGGCCAGGTGCGGGGTGGTGATCGACGCCTGCCGGATGACCTTCACGGCGACGGGCCGGTCGAGGACAGCGTCATAGCCGCGCCATACGACGCCCATGCCGCCCTCGTTGAACTGCTCCAGCAGCTCGTAACGGCCCGAGATCACCTGCTGCGGCACTTTGCCCCCGTGCGTGCGTGTGCTGGCCGGGGCACGCTGCGGCGCTTGCCCCGACATGGTCGGGTCAAGTCTCTCCGGTAGAGCGATCCGGGTCCAGCGGCGGCGCGTTGGTGGGGGCTGAGGCGTCTCTTTCCGGTCAGCCGGGTGGCTCGTTACCAGGCTGGTCGCAGGTCCTGGCGTTCGGAGCACTTCAGCGGCCTGTGAGTCCGCGGCCTTCGCGGCTTGATTGCCACCAACATGCCAGGAGTGTGAGCGGTATAGTCCCCAGCCGCCCTTAAGGTGGGCGCAGTTGTATCGAGACGTCTCGGGGGCGGACAGCGTGACCACTGCGTTAGGCACCAGCACTATCACCCTTGTTCTTGTCGCCGGGTATGCCGGGTCGGGCAAGTCCGAGGCCGGCAAGCTCCTGGCGGCGGCAACCGGATGGGCCATGCTCGACAAGGACACCATCAGCCGCCCGATGACCGAGCGACTGTTGCTCGCGCTTGGCGGGGATCCGGACGACCGCCACAGTCCCGCCTACCTGGAGCACGCCAGGCCTCTGGAGTACGAGTGCCTGATGAAGGCGGTCTGGGAGAACCTTGAGTGCGGAACGTCCGTGGTCGCCGTGGCGCCGTTCCTCGTCGAGAGCGCCGATGCGCAATGGACGTCTCGAGTGGAACGCCGGTGTCGCAGAGCCGGAGCCCGTTTCGAGACTCTTTGGGTGGACAGCGACCTGGACTCGATGCGAGACCGGCTGATCTCGCGCAATGCCTCACGCGATACGTGGAAGCTGACGCACTGGCCCACGTACACGAACGGACTCGACCTCGGCCTCCGGCCGATGACGTCTCACCACGTCATCGACAACCGCATCGGAACCTCACGCCCGCTGGCCGAGCAGGTCGAGTCCATCGCACAGCGGCTGCTGGGGGACTCGTGAGCGCGATCGTTCTGTACGGGCCCCCCACCGCAGGCAAGGACACGGTGACGGCAGCCCTCTGCTCCGCGGACACACGCTTCGAATCGGTCATCAAGCTCAAGCACGGGACCGGCCGGTCAGCCGGATACCGGTTCGTCACCGCTGAGGAACTCGATGACCTGCGCCACCAGGACAGGATCGTTGTGGAGACCCGGCGATACGGCAACATCTACGCAGTCGATGACCTCTCCCTCACGCAGCCGCAGGAGCGGGGCCGGACCCCCATCACCCACATCGGCAACGTCACTGACATGCGCACGCTGCTGGACCGCAGTCGGGCGACCTCGTGGCTGCGCGTCCTCCTCTGGGTTCCAAGGAACGTGTGCGAGGCACGGTCCCGCGAACGGGGAGATACCGATACACCGAAGCGGCTTACCGCCTGGGACGAGACCGCACAGGACGTTCTCGACTCCGACGTACGGAACCTGTTCGACCTGGTGGTGCGTATGGACCGTACGGATCGGGAGACGGCTGCCAAGCAGATCGCCTACGCGCTCGACGGGGCACCGGACGTCTTGAGTGCGGAGGAGCTCTTCGCGACTCTCGAGCTCGGCACGGACGAAAGCGGGGCTCGCCGGAGCGCGACTCAGCGCCGTGCGTGAGCACATCCGAGCACATGCACAGCGACATCAACGGCCACAAGCAGCAGGGGGATGCCGGTGGGAGTTGTCCGGACGTTGGAGGACCTGGCGAGAATCGGTCGCCAGCGCACCGTCAGTGATCGCAGCGTGCACCTGCATCAGGACGAGGTCACGACGGACCTGCTGCTGGACACAGTCTCGGCCGACCGAGTCTCCCTGGACCGTATGAGCATCGACGGGGCGCTCACCGTACGTTCCTGCCACATCGATGAACTGGTCGTCGATCACGTGGAGGCGGACGCGCTCCTGGTGGTGAATTCCCGGATCGGCCGCCTGACCATCCGCAATGCCTCGATGGGCTGTGAGGTCACGATCATCGACTCCGCCCTGGACTTTCTTGCTCTGCACTCGTGCGGGCACACTCGGCTGGAGCGCCTCCGCGTGGAGGAGCTCGTACAGATCAACGCTCTGCGCGGACCGATCCGGATCAGCAACACGCGCGTATCCGCGCTCGCGGTCCGCAGCCAGGCCACCGGCGGCCGCCTCGGCCGACCGCGTGTGGTCGTGCGAGGGCTGCGTGCCCGCGAGGACGTCACGTTCGACGATCTCTGGCTGTCTGCAATCGAACTCGACGATGTCGAGACACGCGAGCTCATCTTGCAGCGTGTGCGACTCGACGAGCCGCTGCGGGCGAACGAGCTGCGCTGCAGTGAGACGGTGCGAGTGAACGGGTTGGTCATTCCTGTCGAGGACAGCACGATCACGAACAGCACCGTCAGAGGACCCGTGGAGGTCCGCAACCTCCGGCTCTGTGACAGCTCGGGCAGCGATCGGGCCGATACGACTGCCCGCCTTGCCCTTCACAACACGACGCTCATGTCCCTCACTTCATCGTCCGAATCGACTTCGGTGATCAGCCTCCACGGCTCCTCGGTCACGGGAACCCTCGGACTTCCGTCCGGCAGCTCCCGCTACAGCCTCGACAGCTTCTCCAGCGTCGGTGACATGGAACTGGCCGGCGAGGTCTTCCGCAACGGCTCCCAAGCCCTTTCGTTCCTGGAACGCTCCTTCACCGAAGTGACCGCTGTTGCCTTGGAGTCCGTACGGTCGGCACTGGCCAGAAGGAACCGGAACCGCGAAGTCGACGAGCTCTACTACCTTGCGCGCCAGCGCGAGGCAGCAGCCCTGCCGCCGCTGCGGCGCGCCATCGGGCAGGGCATCCTTGGCGGGGTCCTCGGCTGGGGGGTGCGGGCCCGCAACCCGGCTCGTGTGCTGGCAGTGGGGGTCGTGCTGACGGGGGTGGTGCTCCATCTGGTGGGGGCGGTGCGCGAACCAGGACGAGATCTTACGGACGTGACCGCCGCCGGCAAGAGCTTCGTTCTGGCCCTCGCCCTGTGGCTGAACGTCGGCACCGGCATGCCGTCCGAGCTCAAGACGGCCGAATGGTCGGCGATTGCGGTCTCGTTCACAGCAGCGGGAATGCTGTTCACCACTCTCATTGTGGGCATCGTCATCCGCAAGCTGGTGCGTTGAGTCCCTGGGGATGGCCGGGTGACAGAGTGAGGCCCATGGACCAGCGTGAAGAGGCCGAAGAGAGCGCGGTGGCAGCACCGGCTGTCGCGTACGGACTGCGTGGCAAATCGTTCCTGGTGACCGGTGGCAGCAGGGGGCTGGGGTACGCGGTCGCCCGACTCCTTGCCGCCGAGGGAGCGTCTGTTGCGATCTGCGGTCGCGACCCAGACACTCTGGCCCGGGCTTCGTCCGAGCTGCGCAAGGACTTCGACGCCCAGGTCGTGACGGGATCCGTGGACGTCCTGGCGCCGGATGAACTGGAGGACTTCACCCGGCAGGCCGGAAACATACTCGGCGGCCTCGACGGCCTGGTCGCCAACATCGGAGGCAAGCGGGGCGGCGGCCTCTTTGACTCGACCCGCGAGGACTGGCAGGCGACCTGGGAGCTGAACGGCGGCCACGCGGTGCGCACCGTGCGGTCGGCGCTGGACAGTCTGCGTCCGGGCAGCTCCGTGGTGATCGTCGCCTCCATCTCCGGCTGGAAGCCTCGCTTCCCGGCACAGTACGGGGCGGCCAAGGCGTCGGAGATCTACCTCGCGGGTGCCCTGTGTCAGGAACTCGCCCCGTACGGAATCCGGGTCAATACCGTCAGCCCTGGTTCGATTCTCCTGCCGGGCAAGAGCTGGGACCGCCTGCGCCGACGTGACCCCGAGGCGTATGAGGCGTACGCAGAACGCAACCCCAGCGGGCGCCTGCTGAACGCTGAGGACGTCGCCCGAGTTGTCGCCTTCCTCCTCTCACCGGCCTCCGGTGCGGTGAACGGTGCCCACATCCCGGTTGACGGCGGCCAGCCGCAGGCGGGGCTGGGGACGGTTCCGGTCCGGCAGGGCGGGGCGGCCACGTGAGTGGACGAGCGCCTACGACAGTCCACCGCCCAGTACGGCCCACACCGTTTTGCCCGGTCCGTCGACGCACGGATACCAGCCCCAGCGGTCGGTGAGTGCGGCCACCAGGAGGAGGCCGCGGCGTCCGTCCAGGTCGTCGTTGAAGGATTCGGCCAGGGCCGGGATGCTCTCGCCGCGCGAGTCGGTGACCTCCACGCGCAGGGTCGCGCCCTCGGCCGAGAGCCGGAGGCGGAAGTCGCGCCCGGGTACGCGCCCGTGGCGTACGGCGTTCGCGCTGAGCTCCGCCACGATCAGCGTCAGCACGTCGTGGGCGTCGCTTCCGTAGGGGATGCCCCAGGCGTCGAGGCGTTCCCCGGCCAGGCGTCGGGCGAGACGGGCGCCGCGTGGAGTGGAACTGAAGCGCATCGTGAAGTGGTGCCACAGGAAACGGGGTTGGCTGGGGCGGACGGCACGCACGGGGAGGGGTGACGGGTCGCTGTTCATGCCTCGACGTTGCCGCTTGGTGGCGTAGCGTGAACAGTGGTGACGCGCCGTCGAGCGTTGGTTGTACGCGACGGTGCGCGGTGCGTACGTGGCACGCAGCGTGACAGAGTCCGGAGCGCGGCGTTGGACCGGTGAGGTGGTGGGGCCGATGGACACTTCGGAACCGATGGAGCAGGGCGAGCCGGGCGAGCGGGAAGACGCCGGGCCGAGGCCGGAGGACGAGCCCGGATCGGGCGTGGTGACGGCGTTCGGGCGGCAGTTGAAGCTGCTGCGGGTACGGGCGGGCCTGGAACGGCCGGAGTTCGGGAAGCTCACGGGCTACGCGGCCCAGTCGATCGCCTCCTTCGAGCAGGGGCGGCGGATTCCCTCGCCCAGGTTCATCGACCGCGCGGACGAGGTGCTGGACGCCGGGGGCGTGCTCAAGGCGCTGAAGGAGGAGGTGGGGCGGGCACAGTATCCGGCGTTCTTCCGGGACATGGCGCGGTTGGAGGCGGAAGCGGTCGAACTGTGCGCCTACGACTCCCACGTGGTCAACGGGCTGTTGCAGACGGAGGAGTACATGCGGGCGTTGCTCGCCATGCGGCGCCCGCTGCTGGACGAGGAGACGATCGAGCTGCGGGTGGCAGCGCGGCTCGCTCGGCAGGTGATCTTCGATCGCTGGCCTGCGCCACTGCTCAGCTTCGTGCTCGAAGAGTCTGTGTTGCGTAAGCCCCTCGGCGGGAAATCAGTCTTGCGAGGGCAGCTCGAACAGCTGCTGCTCATCGGCCAGAAGCGCAATGTGGAGATCCAGGTCATGCCGCTCGACCGTGAGGACAACGCAGGAGTGGACGGCCCGTTCACGGTTCTTACGCGGAAGGGCGGCGAGCAGGTCACGTACATGGAGGTCCAAGGGCGCAGCAACCTCCTGACGGACCGAGAAGAGGTGCGCCTCGCTGCCGCGCGCTATGGGATTATTCGATCGCAGGCTCTCACTCCGCGAGAGTCCCTGGGATTCATCGAGAAGTTGCTGGGAGAGCCATGAACACCGCAGGTAGCTCGGATGCCGCTCTGGAACTCGCCTGGTGCAAAAGCAGCTACAGCGGCGCCGAGGGCGGGCAGTGCGTGGAGGTCGCAGCCGCCGTGGATGCCGTACACATCCGTGACTCGAAGGTCCGATCCGGTCCGGTTCTGACGGTCGCCCCCGAGGCGTGGGCCGGGCTCGTCCGGCTGGCCGCCGACCAGACCATCTGCTCCCTACATTCGTAACCCCCGTGGGTGCCCAGTCGCACAGGCGGCTGGGCCCCCACGTCTTGCACGGTTAGCCGAGACAAAAACGCCCCCGCTCCGAAGAGCCGGGGGCCGACCGCCGGATCAGATCCAGGTCACTTGGCGAACGTATACGCATTCATGCCGGGGAACGATGAGGTAGACGAAGAATCCGCTGTCGATATGTGCGGTGTCTCCCTTCGGGCCCAGCCCTTCGTACTGCGTTCCGTCGAGGTAGCAGCCCGCACCAGCTCGTCAGCTTTCTTCTCGACCTCGGCGACAAACGCCGGCGGTGCTCCGCCGATGACGTACGCCTCGCTGGGGTCGTACTCCCACCTCCACGTCACTCGGACACCGCCTGCGTCGCCGCGTCCTCGACGGCCCGCAGCTCGTCCATGGCGGATCGGAATGCGGGGTCGTCCTTGCTGGTCGTGCCGTGGATCGTGGCGAGAGCACGGCTACGGCGTCCGGAGAGATCGGGCCGACGCTCGATCTCCACCTGCGCGGCCCAGTGGGTCAGCCAGTGCTGAAGGTGCCCGATCTTGCTGGTCCGGATGGCGGCGGCGAGTGCTTCTTCCTTGTGCTTTTCCATCTCGTCCAGGCGGTGAGGGGCGATCCGGGCGAGCGCCACGCGGACGGCGTCGGGGGTACGTTCGGGGCGCGGTACCAGCTCCGTGCCGTGGTCCGGCTGTGTGCTCACGATGTCCTCCCAAGGGTGCCCCGGCCAGCATATCCAGCCGGGGCCTACGCGTCAGACGTCGTCGTCCAGGCCCTCCCCGCGGCGGATCATCCGCCATAGGGGGTGGAGCTGAACGGCATCGCGAAGTGGCCTGTGGGGCTGGTGGGCCGGGGGACGCGGTCGGGGGGGTGCGGTCTCGCTGTTCATGCCCCGACGCTCCCAGCGGTGGCGTAGCGTGACCAGTGGTGACGCTCCGCCGCATTCCGGTTGTGCGCGACGGAGCGGGAGGTGTACGAGGTGCGCGGCGTGACCGGCTCGGGGCGGGCGCGTTGGGCCGGGGAACCGGGCCGGGGAGGATGGAGTCGGTGGAGCAGGGCGAGGGCGAGGGCGAGCGGGAAGACGCCGGGCCGAGGCCGGAGGACGAGCCGGGATCGGGCGTGGTGACGGCGTTCGGGCGGCAGTTGAAGCTGCTGCGGGTACGGGCGGGCCTGGAACGGCCGGAGTTCGGGAAGCTCACGGGTTATGCAGGCCAGTCGATCGCCTCCTTCGAGCAGGGGCGGCGGATTCCCTCGCCCCGGTTCATCGATCGCGCGGACGAGGTGCTCGACGCCGGGGGCGTCCTCAAGGCGCTGAAGGAGGAGGTGGGGCGGGCACAGTATCCGGCGTTCTTCCGGGACATGGCGCGGCTGGAAGCGAGCGCGGTTGGCCTGTCCGTGTACGCGGCTCTTGCGGTGCCGGGCCTGTTGCAGACAACGGAGTATGCGAAGGCCGTCTTCCAGATGCAGCGCCCTCTGCTGGATGACGACGTCATTGAACAGCGGTTGGCGGCACGGATGGCGCGGCAGGAAATCTTCACTCGTCGCCCAGCCCCCCTTCTGAGCTTCATCATCGAGGAAGTGGTGCTGCGCAAGCCGATCGGTGGACTGGCAACACTCCGAGAACAGCTGGAGCAGGTCCTGCTCGTGGGGCAGAACCGCAACGTGGAGATTCAGGTGATGCCCACCGACCGAGAGGACCATGCGGGGCTGGGCGGGCCCTTCAACCTGATCGACAACGCCGAAGGGCGACGGATCGCGTACACCGAGGTCCAGGACGACAGTCGCCTGTACACCAGCGCCGGAAAGATCCGTGAGCTCGAAGCCCGATATGGCATCCTCCGGTCACAGGCGCTCACCCCTCGTGAGTCGCTGGACTTCATCGAGGAACTGCTGGGAGTGAAATGACCTTGCGAAGCACCGAGTTGACTGTGTCGGAGTCGGCCTGGTTCAAGAGTAGTTACAGCAGCGGCGGGGGTGGCGAGTGTGTAGAGATCGCAGCCGCAGCGGACGCCGTACACATCCGGGACTCGAAGGTCCGATCCGGACCGGTTCTGACGGTCACCCCCGACGCGTGGGCCGGGCTCGTCCGGCTGGCCGCCGACCAGACCACCTGAGCCGTACGTTCGTAACCCCTGTGGGAGCCCAGTCGCACAGGCGGCTGGGCTCCCACGTCTTGCACGGTTACCTGAGACGGAACGACGCCCGCGCTCCGAAGAGCCGGGGGCCAACCACCAGCTCGGACCCAGGGCACTTGGCGACCGGATCCGATGGCGTTGCTACTTCACGTCTTTGGCCAGGACAGCGACGGCGACCTTGCCCACCACCGTCGTCAGGACGTAGTTGGTTGAGCTACTGAAAGCGACACCTACGCCGGCTGGAATAGCCTTGGCCATCGCCTTCTGGGTGAAGGTGACGGAAGCCCGCTTGAACAACTGCTTGATCGTGATCAAGGCGGGACCTTTCAGGTACTGGTAGACCAACTTCTCGGCGATCTTCTGGACCGCTGCCTTGCCGCCCTTTGTCGCCATCTGTTCTGCCGAACCCGCCAACGCGAGCACGAAGGCGAGGTGCTTCTTGTCCTCACTGCTCAGCTCGGTCTCGTACACCTCAACCAGGCACATGCACATGTCGACCTGGAGCTTGAGTGCCACGGCAATGTCGGTGGCACCACCGCCCAAGACCGCGACCGCCGTCCCGATCCCCGGAATCACGCTCGGGGCCGCGGTGGCCGCCCCAGCGGCTGCCGAAAGTTTGGAGTATCGGCCAATTATCTTGGCGGCGATCCGGCGCTTGTCCTCCAGGCTCTCGGGCTCCCGCTTGAACTTGGCGTCGAAAGTCGCACGGTAACCGCCCACGAGCTTGGTGGCCGCCTCCGGTGTGATGACGATCGTCTCGACGGCCTTCTGGAGCCGAGACCCGTCGAACTCGCCCGCCGCGTGGTTCATAATTCCCCCCTCAAGATCCGTTGCGCCTCACGAAGAGGACAACTTGCACTGCGCACAGTTTTGTACGCAGGCATCCAATGACATGTGCAGTCGATCCCCGAGCCTGACTTTCACGGGTTCGGAAGGGCGCCCCGGCCGGCACATCCAGCCGGGGCGTACGCGTCAGACGTCGTCCAGGCCCTCCTCGCGGCGGATCATCCGCCACGCGGCCTTGCGGGCGCTGCGGTCCAGGCTGGACTTGAAGCCCTTGTCGGGGCCGAAGTACTGGCGGCCCATGCCCGCGATGGTGTCGATGTGGTCGGCCATCTTGTCCGCGAAGACGTTGTCGAAGACGAGACCGAAGTTGTCCTCGTCGTTGACGACGGCCGCCGCCCGTACCTTCGGGTCGGCCTTGGCCTCCTCGAAGGGCCGGATGACGTCCTGCTCGGTGAACTCGGTGCCGAAGCGTTCGTTGAACTTCTCGATCAACTGCGAGAGCAGCGACTTCTCCGCTTCCTTCGCGCCGCCCGAGCCGTCGCCGAAGCCCTGCATCGTCGTCGGTCCCTCGGCGGTAAGGGAGACGTCGTACTCGCCAGTCTTCTCCACCCGCATATGGCTGAGGTCGACCTCCCCTATGTCCACGCCGCCGTCCGCGCGGCGCGGCAGCCGGTTGAGGAGGTAGCGGCCGTAGAGGTGCAGCCGTTCCAGCTCGGCGTCCCGGTAGGGGACGATCTGCGCGAGGAAGCCGTACTTCCTGACGTAGTCGTTGAGGTCGGCGCGGAAGCTCTCCGCGGTCTCCTGGTCGTCCTCGTCGTCGCTTTCGAGCAGAGCGGTGAAGCGGGCGACGGCGGGGGAGAGCAGCCGGTACAGCTCGGCGTGCAGCTTCTCCCACTTGGACTGTGAGCCTGCCGCCTTCTCCTTGGCGGCGAAGTACGCGGCGGCGAAGTCGTCCATCTCCTGCCCGGACAGGATCGCCGCCTGCATGACTCGGCTCTGCGCGGTGTAGAGCAGGTTGGGGTCGGAGGGGAGGGTCATCGCCTCCTCGAAGTACGGGCGGAAGGAGTCCTGTATGTCGTTGGCGTCGTTGACGAAGTCCAGTACCGCCAGGTCCGCCTGGGTCTTGCGCTCGGCGGTCCGGTTCAGCCGGGACAGGGTCTGGACGGCGGAGATGCCGGTCAGCGTCTTGTTGACGTACATCGTCGTCAGCAGCGGCTGGTCGAAGCCGGTCTGGTACTTCTCCGCCACGACCAGGATCCTGTACTCGCGCTGGCCCGCACCGCCGGCTCGGGCGGCCTTGTCGTCGGCGCGCGTGTACGCGAACGCCTTCGGCAGTGCGCTCTCCGACAGCCCGCCGTTCTCCTTCGGCTCGGTGGTCTCCTCGCCGTCGACGGTGAGTGAGCCGGAGAAGGCGACGAGGACGCCCAGGTCGGGGTACTTGGTGTCGTAGTCCCGGTCCTTGATGTAGCTCTTGATCGCGCGTGCCATCTGCACGGCGGACTGGCGGGAGGCGGTCACCACCATGGACTTGGCCCGCCCGCCGAGGCGGCCCCGGCTGTGCGCCACGAAGTGTTCCACGATCACCTGGGCGTGCTGGGCGACCGTCGAGTCATGGGTGAGCGCGTACCGGGCGAGCAGGCCGTTCGCCTTCGACGGGTCGACCTCTCGCTCGTCGGGGTTCTGGTTCACCAGCTTCCAGTACGTGTTGTACGTGACGTAGTTCCGCAGCGGGTCGAGGATGAAGCCCTCCTCGATCGCCTGTCGCATGGAGTACGTGTGGAAGGGCCGGTAGGTCGCCTTGCCGTCGATGTCCTGGAGCGTGCCGAAGAGTTCGAGGGTCTTGGCCTTCGGCGTGGCGGTGAACGCGAAGTAGGAGAGGTTCGCGGCGCGGGAACGCTGCTCGGCCCTCTTCTTGAGCTGCTCGTCGAGGGTGGCGGCGGCCGAGGCCTTGACCGTGGTCGCGCCTGCGTCGTCGGAGTCGGAGTCCAGGCCGAGGTCGCGCAGGGCGGACCGTACGGCGGTGGCGGCGTCGCCGGACTGCGAGGAGTGTGCCTCGTCCACGATGATCGCGAAGCGGCTGCCGCGGATCTCGG
The DNA here is from genome assembly GCF_043200055.1 of Streptomyces sp. NPDC048496. Classification (NCBI taxonomy): domain Bacteria; kingdom Bacillati; phylum Actinomycetota; class Actinomycetes; order Kitasatosporales; family Streptomycetaceae; genus Streptomyces; species Streptomyces sp. NPDC048496. Next base: position 43,931 of record NZ_JBICXB010000014.1, read on the forward strand.
TGGGGTTCCGCTGGAGGTAGTCGAGCAGTGCCGGGAAGGAGTGCAGGGTGACCGTGACGATCTTCCCGGTGTCGCGGGAGAGCGCCTTGGCGAGCTGCTCGCCCTTCGCCCCGTACTTCTCGTCGATCTTCACGACGAGGCCCGCGGTCTGCTCGAAGTTGCCGATCGTCTCGCGGAGTTGGGCGTCCAGGTTGCGGCGGTCGGTGATGACGATGACCTTGTCGAAGACCGGCACACCCGGCTTGGGACCCTTGGCGAGGGCCTCGGTGTCGAGTTCGCGGGGATCGGTGGAGGTGTGCAGGTCGCTGAGGCGGTGCGCGAGCCAGCCGATGGTGTTTGACTTGCCCGAGCCGGCCGAGGCCATGACCAGGTAGTCGTGGCCCGCGCCGTGGGTGGCGGCGTGCGCGGTGAGCTTCTTGACGGCGTCCCACTGCTGGAACCGGGGGAAGACCATCGTCTTGGTGGTGCCGCCACCGGGCGTCTTGCTCTTGTGCAGGTGCACGAACCGCTGGAGGAGGTCCAGCCAGTTGTCCGGCTGCCAGACCTGCTCCCAGAGGTAGGAGGTCGCGTACGTGCCGTAGGCGGTCGGGGCCGGGTTCCCGGCGCCGCCGGGCTGGCCGGGTCCGTTGGAGCCGGTGTTGAACGGGAGGAAGCGGGTGTTCTTGCCCTTGAGCTGGGTGGCGACGAAGACCAGGTCCGGGTCCACGGCGAAGTTCGCGACGACCCGGCGCGTGAAGATCAGCTCGGTGGGGTCGCGGTCCGTGCGGTACTGCTCCTTGGCCTGCTCCACCCCTTGCTTGGTCAGCGGGTTCTTCAACTCGGCCGTGGCAACCGGGATTCCGTTGAGGAAGAGGGCGAGGTCGAGCCGGTTGCCCCAGTCGGCCTGCTTGGTCGCGTACTCGAGTTCGCGGACCACGGTGAGGCGGTTGGCCCGGTATCCGTCGAGCACGGACTCGTGTGCGACGAGGTTCGGCTTGAAGTACGCGACGCGGAGCAGGACACCCCGGTCCTTGACGCCGTTGCGGAGGACGTCGAGGAGGCCGTTGGTGGCGATGGCCTGGTCGAGGCGGCCGGCGAACCCGCGCTGCGCCTCGTTCGGGTCGCCGCCGTAGACGGTGAGCAGCTCGCTCCACTCGTCGGGCTGGGTCGCGCCGATGAAGGTGAACAACTCGTTGGTGTCCAGGCCGAGATCGGCCCGGTAGTCCTGCGGGCGCGCTTCGCGCCAGCCGCGCTCGACCATGTCGGCGACGATGGCGTCCCCGAAGGCGGACTCGGTGTGGATGGGGCTCATGGCTACGCGCTCACTCCGTCCGTCACGTTGCGTCCGCTGGCGGTGGATACGTCGAACTGGCCGGTTACGGCGGCGGTGATGAGGGCTTGGCGGCGCTCAGCGAGGAGAGCAAGCTGTCGCTTTGCGAGCTTGGCGAGGCGGAGGCTCTTTGCCCTACCGGCCTCAATTCCTGCCACGAGTCCATCTTGCTGTGTACGTGGCGGACAGTAGATGCGCAGCTTCAGGCAATCTCCAACACGCATGTGCTCGTGCAACGAACCTGCACCGAGGAGCCGCAATTGCCTGTCCATGTGTGATCCCAAGAAGTTATAGAGCAACAGCTCCTTCTTGATTACATTTTCATTTGCCCGATAGAGCACGATGCGCTGTCCGAGAAAGACCGAGGTGTCCGTGCGCAACATGCCCACTTGCCCGAGCGGAGCTTCGCGCGTGAAGAGGATGTCTCCGTTTCGGGGGGCGCCGCGACGATTCCACTCGATGAATACTCGACGCTCCACGGAGAAAGTCTCCGATAGATCCACGTCTCCGTTCCGAATATTGGAAGTTCGGATCATCTTGTATGGCGTGACCTCCGTCGACGTTGGGGCTGTCTTGTTCACACAGTCCACAATGGCGCTACAGACAGCAGATGCTGGGACAGAAAATTCTGCGGAGAACCCATTCAAAGCCCTGTCGATTACTGCTCGTGCCCGCTCAACCGCCAAATCTGACAACTTTTGGTAACGACCAGCCAAGTGGTCGATGCGGGCGGTCTCGGCGTCGAGGAAGGCAGCGATGCGGCGCTGCTCCTCCAGCGGAGGCAGCCACGTGCGATAGTCACCCATGAGTTCCCAGGATGTGCGGGGCATCTTGGTTCCATATGCTGTGGTATTAGCCCACTCAACCCATGGCTGCGACAGTGTGACGTACAGCAGAAACTTGGCATCGATGAGTCCGCTAGGTCGGAGGACTAGCAGTTCTCCGGTTCCAGTTCCAGGTACCTGGGGCAGGTATGACTTTGCCAGGTAAGGGCGCAACTTGCTGAAAAGTACGTCGTGAGATTTATGCCTGATGCTGTCCTCGGCTGCCTTGAGGGGCAACTCATTTACTAGCAGGCAACCTGTCCCGCTTGCAAGATCCTCCAGGCCGAGAAACGGCTCCGGAGAGCCATCCGACTTCTCTACGGCGTTGCGCACGATGGACTTGATGCGGACGGAGCTCATTCCGTCACCTCCCCAAGCAGCGCCTGAATCTCCGCCTCCAGCGACTTCAGCTCCGCATCGATCTCCGCCAGCGGCCTCGGCGGCTTGTACACGTAGAAATGCCGCGTGAACGGGATCTCGTACCCGATCTTCGTCTTCGTATGGTCGATCCACGCGTCCGGCACGTGCGGCAGCACCTCGCGCTTGAGGTCCTCCTCGACGTCCTCCCCCAGCGGAACGTTCTCGTAGTCCCGCAGGTCCCCATCCGGCTCCGAGGCCCCCTTGACCCTCTGGACCTCACCCTCCGGGTGCCGTACCCCGACCGCCTCCCGTACCGCCTTCGCGAACGGCGCGCCCGCAGGCCACGTCAGACCGGCCGCGACCACCGCGTCCTTGAGCGCGATGAACGCCTCGGACTTCGTCGCCCAGGACGAGCCGAGCAGCGTGCGCACCGCCGCCACGAACTCCTCGCTCCCCTCCAGCCTCGCCACCGGCTTGGCCTCCGCCAGCGCCGCCAACGTCTCCTCCGTTACCTCGAACCGCAGCTTCAACGGCCGCTCCACGGTGATGCGCTGGTAGCCGAAAGCCTCGTTGGCGAAGAGCTTCACCTTGCCGTGCAGCGGGTGCTCGGGGTCCTTCGCGACGTGCACGGCCTCCGCGTACAGCCGGGTGATGTCGGCGATGTGGTCGGGACGGCCGTTCGTCCCGTCGCCGAGCTCCTTGCGCTTGTCGCCGAGCGACTTGCGCATCTTCTGCCACTGGTCGCGCGCGTCGAGCAGGACGACCTTGCCCTTGTGGTCGGCGTCCTTGCGGTTGGTGAGGATCCAGAAGTACGTGGAGATGCCGGTGTTGTAGAAGAGCTGGTCCGGGAGGGCGACGATCGCCTCCAGCCAGTCGTTCTCCAGGATCCAGCGGCGGATGTTGGACTCGCCGGACTCGGCCGCGCCCGTGAAGAGCGGGGAGCCGTTGAAGACGATGGCGATGCGGGAGCCGCCTCCGCCGTTGACGTCCACCGGCTTCATCTTCGAGATCATGTGCTGGAGGAAGAGCAGCGAGCCGTCGTTGATGCGTGGCAGGCCCGCGCCGAAGCGGCCGGCGTCGCCGAGCGACTTGTGCTCGTACTCGACCTCCTCCTTGACCTTCTTCCACTCCACGCCGAACGGCGGGTTGGCGAGGATGTAGTCGAACGTGCGGCGGGCGTGGCCGTCGTCGGAGAAGGAGTTGCCGAAGCGGATGTTCTCCGGGTCCTGGCCCTTGATCATGAGGTCGGAGCGGCAGATCGCCCAGGACTCGGGGTTGAGTTCCTGCCCGTACACCTCGACCGTCGCGTCCGGGTTGAGGGCCTTGATGCGGTCGTCGGCGGCGCTGAGCATGCCGCCCGTGCCGCAGGCCGGGTCCATGACCGTGCGGACGACACCGGGCAGGCTGAGGGCGTCCGCGTCGGGCGCCACCAGCAGGTTGACCATCAGCTTGATGACCTCGCGCGGGGTGAAGTGCTCACCCGCGGTCTCGTTCGACTGCTCGGAGAAGCGGCGGATCAACTCCTCGAAGATGTAGCCCATGTTGTGGTTGGGCACGACATCGGGGTGCAGGTCGAGGTCGGTGAACCTGCCGATGACCTGGTAGAGCAGGTTCGCGCTGTCGAGCTTCCTGACCTGCTGGTTGAACTCGTACTTGTCGAGGACCTCGCGGGCGTTCTCGGAGAAGGCGCCGACGTAGATCTGCAGGTTCTTCGCCGCGTTCTGTGGGTCGGCCGCGATCTTCTTGAGCGTGAGCTCGCTCTTGTTGTAGAAGGAGTGGCCCGAGGCCTTGCGCAGGAAGTGGTCGGTGTCGATCTCCTGGCCCGCGAATTTGGCGACGGTCTCGACGACCTTGTCGCGCGTCGGCTCCAGGACGCACTCCAGGCGGCGCAGCACCGTGAGCGGCAGGATGACCTTGCCGTAGTCGGACTGCTTGTAGTCACCGCGCAGGAGATCGGCGACGGACCAGGCATGGTTCGCCAGCTCCGTGTGCTTACTGCTGTTCAACGCGTTCCCTTCGATGGCCCGCCCGGCTGGTGGCGGCTGGGATCCAGTGTGGTCGATATGTGAAGGCGGTGTTGCCGTTCAGGCCAACGGGCTCTCGGACGGCGGGAGTAGCGCCCCGGCGGTCAGGCCGGTGAGCAGCGCCTGCGCCGTCTCCTCGGCCAGCTCAGCCGCCCGGCGCGCGGCGGTACGCAGTTCGTAGGCGCGGCGGAACGCCGCCCCGTACCGCCGCTGCTCCTCCAGCGGCAGCAGCGGTACACGGAGCCTGCCCGGCGAGACATGCAGGATGGTGCTGCCCGTGGAGGCTCCGGCGATGTTGTCCTTGGCGCCGAGGAACCCCGCGAGGAACCATGGGTCGAGCCGTGCCGGGTCCGGCCGCAGCAGGTGAATGTGGTGGCCGAGCAGGGCTTCGGCGTCCGCCTCATCCGCGACGCGGACCATGATGCCGTTGTCGCCGGCGATGCCGCGTACGAGCACATCACCTGCGACGACGGTATGCGCCGCATCGGTACGCAGGTCCTCCGCCGTGCCCGACGGGCGTGCGCCACTGCCGATGTCGGACGCGGTGAGCACCGGGCGTTCCGTGGTGTCCGTGTCCGGGCTCCCGGTTCGGGAATCCCCGCGGCCGGCAGGGACTGCCGCCCGCAGCAAGGAGAGTGCACCTCCTCGGGCGAGATCCGAGACGGTAGCCGTACGCCACGCCCGCGAGGACTCCGCGGCTGCCTTCCACGGCCCGTAACCTGCGGCGCTCTCCAGGACGTTGAGGGAAGCGGCGAGCAGTTTGCGCCGTTCTTCCGTGCGCTGTGCCACCTCTGCCGGATCGATGTCGACGGGTGCGGCACGCACCTGCCGGGCCGGAGTGAGGTCGACTAGATCGTCGACCAGGTCAATGGTCGGAACGGCGCGCGCGATGCCGGGTGCGTCGGTGAAGGACTCCGGGTCGTCCGTGTACGTGGTCCAGTGGCCGAGGACCTCGTCGGACAGTGTGTTCCAGTCCACGCCCGTGCGACGGTGCCGCAGCCGGGAGTACGCGTCCCGCGGTGAGCTCGGCGGGCCTTCGCGCTGGTCTCCGCTCACGTCCACGAACAGCACGGACTTGCTGTCCGTGCCACCCGGCTCGGGGCGCTGGAGGACCCATACGTGCATGCCGATGTGCAGGGGCGCGGAGGCGCCGATGGGCAGGCCGACGACGGCGCGCAGCGCGCCGCTGCGTACGAGTTCGGTGCGAATACGGCGGCCGGAGGCACGGGCGGCTGTGGCCGGCGGAAGTACCATCACCGCATAGCCGCCGGACTCAAGGTGCGCCAGCGCGTGTTGCGTCCAGGCCAGCTCCGACTCGATCCGCGGCGGCACACCGTAGGCCCACCGCTGGTCGTACGCGAGCTCCTCGTGCCCCCAGTCGCGATCGCCGTACGGCGGATTGCAGAGCACGCCGCCGACCCTCAGCTCCGGGAAGGCATCGGCACGCAGGGTGTCTCCCGCGCGCACGGTGACCCGCGCAGCGGGCGCTGACAGCAGCAGGCGTACGGCGCTGCGTTGAGCCTGTACGGGCAGCGAGTCCTGGCCGTACAGCTCGGTCGCGCCTTGCCGGGCCGCTGCCGCGAGCAGAGTGCCACTGCCGCACGCCGGATCGAGGACACGTGCCGTGCGACCCGGCAGGAGCCGTGCCATGAGGTCTGCGAGCCCCAGAGGTGTCTGATACGTACCGCTGGAAGCCGTGTCGTCCAGTTCACGTTCGGCGAGGACGTCGAGAGTGCTCTGGGGGCCCTCATCGCGTACGCAGCGGATCAAGGCACGGAGAGCGCCGACGTCGTCAGTACGGAAGTGAACGGCCTCCGCCTCCGGGACCGAGCCGGCCAGCTCCGCTGTCGCGCTGTCGGCCTGGGCGATGACGTCGGAGTCCGGCAGTTCATCAAGAGCGGTGAGCTCGTCCGCGCTGCGCCGTGAAGCCGCAAGGACGAGCGGGAACAGGCGTGCCGCGACGCCGGACCCCGCCCCGTGGAGCCGCAGCACGGTACGCAGCTCCTCGGACGGTGTGGCGGCGGACGACTGCCCGCGCGCCTCCAGCCATCCCCGTACCGCCTCCAGGTCGTAGAGCGGACTGGTGTCGGTGCCGCCGGACGGGGCCGGGAAGTCTTCGTGCCGACGGCGCCAGTTGCTGACGGTGGCGCGCGTGACACCCGCGATACGGGAGATTTCGGCGGCGGTCACCTGGGCTGATGGCTGTGGCATGGGTTCCTGGGCCTCTCGAGAGCGAACAGTAAACACCCTACAGCGGGCGTCAAATCCGTCAAGCTGTTTGACAGTGCTTTCATGGTGATTCTTATCTGGTTGAGCTTCCGGTTGGCAGCACTCGTCACGGCATGAGCCCGTGGCGTGCTCGCTGCCCTGCCGGTAGCGCGGTGCCGAGACGTGCACCGCGCTTCTGATCCCGAGGGGGGACACACCATGCACATCACCCTGCCGACCACGGTCGTCGAAGGAATCCAGCTCACCGTCATGCCGTTCCGTGCGGACGCCGTGATCGGGACCATGTCCGTGCCGACACTCGTCCAGCTCGTCCCCTCGCCCCGCCGCGAGGAAGACACCAAGACACTCAAGGCCGCGGCCGGTGCGGTACGCCGCCATGCCGAGCTGCGGGCCCTGGTGCAGCGGGCGCTGAAGTCCACGCAGAAGGGGAAGAACGTCGGCTCGTACGCCGAGTACATCGCCGACGGCGTGAAGGGTGAGCTGGGTGCCGGCTGGTCCACGCCGCCGATCACGTTCTGGCACGCCGGACCGCTCGCCGCTCTCAGCGACGAGCTGCTGCCCGGCACCGGACTGCGGACCCTGACCATCACGCCCGGCACGTGCGTGGTCGCCATCGACGGCGAGACGCAGACGACGGCCTGGCACGAGCTCTACGACGACCCCGAGAGGTACGGACTCACGTACGCCGAACTCGCCCAGGTGCGGGTCCCCTTCGAGCTGTACGTGGACCTGTCCGTCGCCGACGCGCGGCAGATCTTCTACGACCGCAACGTGCAGGGCGTCGTCGTCGCCAAGAACCTGGCCATGTCCATGGACCAGCGGGACTTCGCGACCCGGCTCGCGCACCGTCTCGCCGATGCTGTGAAGGTCGATGTCGACGACAAGCTCGTACCGTTCACGAAGCTTGTCAACGCCAGCAAGCGGCAGGTCGGCAAGACCGACCCGGAGGTCGTCACCCTTTCTGCGCTGCGCGCCCTCGTCATCACCGCGATCTACGGGCGGGCCGGACTGTCCCGCTCGGCGGAGACCGTCCACGAGGACGAGCTTCCCGCAGGGACGAACTCCGAGCGGGTGGAGGGGAGCGTCGTCCCGCTGCTGGCCCGGCTGATCTCCGACCACTTCCCGCACTTCGCCTCGCGCAGCGCCATCACCGCGCCGGCCGTACTCGCGGGCCTCGGCATCGCCGTGCACCAGGCCACCCCGTGGTCCGACCCGATGAACGCGCTGGGCGCCGAGGAACTGCACCGGCTCCTGGCCGACATCCAGTGGGACCGCGAGGCCCGCTACTGGGACGGCGTCGCGGCCAAGGCGAGCGCCACGGGACGCCTCAACTTCAGCGGCGGCGTCAAGGACTCCGGCGGTCGCGTCGCCGACGCGATCCTCTACCCCGCCACCGAGGCGGGCCGCAGGATCCGCGGTCAGTAGCACCGGATCTCACACACAGCATCAACCGGGCCCGCCGTTCCGGCGCGCCCGGTATCCCAAACCAACCTGGCATCACGCCTACTTGGAGCACGCCATGAACACTCCGCAGTATCAGGGCCCCGGACCGTACAACACACTCCAGCCCGCCGTCCCGGTCCCGCCGATTCCCTCGCCGGACAAGCACTCGCGCGGCAAGGCATGGCTTACGCACGGCGCTGTTGCCTGCGTCGCCCTCCTCATCGGCACGGGCATCGGTTCCAGCGGGGACGCCGACGCGGAAACCAAGGCCGGCGCCTCCGCGAAGCCCGGGCCGACGGTGACCGCGACCAAGACCGCCGAGGCCGGTCCTGCGCCGACCGTGACCAAGACGGTGACCGCCAAGCCGAAGGCGCCGAAAAAGACCCAGGAGCCCGGTCCGGCCACCAGCTTCAGCGGTGATGGTGAGTACCTGGTCGGCGAGGACATCAAGGCAGGGACGTACAAGACCGCGGGCTCGGACGGTTCATTCGGCTGCTACTGGGCCCGGCTCAAGGACGCCAGCGGAGAGTTCGACGCGATCATCGCCAACAACAACCTGGAGGGCCCGGGCCGGGTAACGCTCAACAAGGGCGAGTACTTCCAGACCCAGCGCTGCCAGGAGTGGAAGAAGGTCGGCTGACCGGCCGGCGCATCACCTCCACCGTCGCTTCCGCATGACCATCGCTGCCGCGACAAGCGAAGAGACGACGCATCGGCAAGGGGAGGGACCGCTTGGACACGACTGGTGAGCCGGAACTGGCTGTGTATCACCGCCACCTGACACAGCTGCTCAAGGGTAACGACCGGGAGAGCTTCCAGGCCCTGATGGCCCAGGCCCGGCACATCACCACCCGGTCGTACGAGACCAGCCTCTACGACCACCAGCAGACCTTCCGCCTCCTCTGGCACCACCTGGAGCACACCGGCCACCTGCGCCGCGCCCACCACGACGCCCGCGACAGTCTTGCCACCGGACAGGTGACCGGGGAGGAGGCCGAGAAGCTCGAACTCTTCCTCACCCTGTACGCCCGAATCCAGGCCGGCACCACAGGCTGACCAATCACCCGCAGTACCGCCCGTATGGCCAGGGAGGCGGGATGGATATGCCCGCGGGGTACGACACTCATTTGCGCTCCCAGGGCCGCAAGCCCAGCCTCTTCCAGCTGCAGTTGTTTGCCGAGTACACCCCAGGCCTGACCTTCGTCCACGAGAAGGCGCACGTCGGCCACCCGCTGAACGAAGCCGCCGACTCGCTGGCCGAGCTCGGTCTGCGCTGCGTATGCGGCACCGTCCCGCGCACTGAACTTCCGCGCCTGGTGCCCCTGGGGGCCATCGGCGCGCCCTCGCCGACCACCAGCGCCCCCTGGCTGTGTGTCGGCTGTCCGCACCTTCTGTACGACACCCGTGAGCAAGCACCGCGAGAGGAATCACCACCATGCCCGACCGCACAGTCGTCTCTCCCTCACCGGACAGCAGTGGTGAGCTCCCGATCGCGTCCGAACCGGCGGGGACCGAGTCATCCGATGACCAGACGGTGCCGGGGACCGTGCACGCATCCGCCGCGACGCGATCAACCGTGCAGCCGGGTTCACGCCGCACCCTGGCTACCCGGATTCGGACCCTGCGAGCCGTCCCCGCTCTCGCGGTCGGTGCTGCCGCAGGCGCCGCGCTGGTCGGCCTCGCATGGACGCTCACCGCGGTCGACCTCGGCGGCCCCCGCACCTTCAGTACCACCGGCAGCATCTTCCTCGCCGACTCCGACGGATTCCTCTCCGGCGGCAAGAAGTGCATGGGCAAGGGCGGCTACCAGGACTTGAAGGCCGGAACCGAAGTCACCGTCACCGATGCTTCGGGCTCCGTGGTGGCCGCCGACAGCCTCGCCCTGGGCGAGGTCGTGGGCGAGACCTGCATGTTCAAGTTCACCGTCCACGACATACCGGCCGGCTCCAAGCTCTTCCGTATCGAAGTCTCCCACCGCGGAGCCATCACCAAGACCGAAGCCGACCTGCGCGGAGGCGACATTGCCCTCACCCTCGGCAGCTGATCCGACCATGCACCGATTCCTCAGCGTGAAAGGCAACATCTATGGCGTCGCCGCGGAAGCCGCAGGCCGAGAAGCCCGTTCCCGATACCCGCAAGTGCTCCCTGTACCGGCTCAAGACCCCGGAAGGCCCGGGACTCGATCTCCGTGAACTCGTCCTGGAACACCACCTGCAGCGCGAGGGGTACAGCACCCACACCTTCGAGCACGATGGCATCGAAGGGCTTGTCGTGTCCGGCACCATCACACGAGGCCGAGCCGACTGGTGCGCCGTAGTGGAAAGGCTGACGGGCATCTCCGTACAGGAGGCGAACCACGCCGCAGCGGGCCTGGTACTCGTGCGCACGGAGCGAGCGGTGTACGCCCTTACCTACGGAGTGGGCCACCACATGATCGACCCGTTCCGTCTCGACTCCGATTTCGGACTCGAGTTCGCCACACGCTGCCTCGACGACGACCACATTCTCCTTGTGCGCCGGCAGATCATGGACGCCCGCGGACGCACCGACGAGAACGCGACTTCTCGCGGTGAACGCATCGGCGACTTCGGTATCGAGCGGGTCGGAGCCATCATCACCAAGATCAGCGGGATGGTATCGACACTGCCCCTGACGTACCTCGATGGTGAGAAGCGCCGCACCGTGCGTGTGGTCAGCAGCGACAGCACCATCCAACTTCCGCTGGGTACCAGTCCGGCGAACTTCCTCAAGGACCTGCACGCGATCGAGGAAGTGTGTGCCCGGCCGGACCCCTTGCCCGAGCTCGACTTCATTGACCGCATACGTGCGCTGAAGGGGAAGCACGAGGTAGTGCAGCGGTTGGAGGCCCGCCTGGAGGAGCTTCTTGCAGACACCTCGAGCCCTCGTCTTGCTGTCAGCGTTCCCAGTGAGTGCCTGGACGACTATGCGGGCGCGCAGACCTATCGGATCACCAAGGGCGCCCGTTCCGAGCAGACACCGGACTTGGAACTGAAGGACCTCCTGGCCCTCGTGCATGAGCGTCCTGCGGGGAACCGACTGAAGGCACTCAAGGACGTCCAGGTGCAGATGTTCAGCGACGCGGATGGCGAGCTGCCCGCCAGCGGCAAGACCTCAGGCCATCGCTGGCTGATTGCCGATGTGCCCATGGGTGCGGGGCGCTACTTCTACTGCCAGGGCCGCTGGTACGAGATCGGCGCCGACTACCTCACGTCCATCGAGGAGGAGCTCACCGAACTGTTCGATCGTCAGCCGAGCGTCACGATGCCCCCGTGGTCCAAGGGAGACGAGGGCGCCTACAACATCGACGTTGCCGAGCAGAAGGGCTACACCCTCTTCGACAAGAAGAGCATCGTCACCCCGAAGTTCCGCGGTGGCGGCCTGGAGATCTGTGACGTCCTTGGGCCACGGAACCAGCTCATCTGCGTCAAGCAGGCAAAGGACAAAACTGCCCCACTCAACCACCTCTTCGCGCAGGGCCGGGTGGCTGTCGAGGTGCTGCGCAACGATCCACAGGTGCGGGCCAAGTTCCTTGCCGCCCTTGCCGAGCACAACCCCAACCATCCCGTCCAGGAGGACCTGGGTGCCGTCACCCTTGTCTACGCGATCCTGCTGAAGGACGGTCAGGACATCACCGTCAACTCGCTCTTCGCCTTCGCTCAGGTGTCGCTGCTCCAGGCAGTCCATCAACTGCGTGCGATGAACGCCCGGGTGGAGATTGTCGCGATCCGGCGCTGACGGTGGGGCGACGCGGCGGGAGCCGCGTCCGGGCTGTTGGTTCGGCCGGAATCCCGGCATTTGTGCAACACCGTCCAAAACCGCCGCCTGCATGACCGGATCAGCCAGCCGACCTTCTCCACAAGCAACTTGCAGTTTCTTCACATTGTCTGACATCATCCCGCATCCGGCGTGCATTGAGCCGTCGCTGAGCTGGGGGGACCAGCCACGTGCAGATACGTACCTGCCTTCGTCGTGCCCTTAACGCCGTACTCGCGCTACTCATCGCGTCGACCGTCCTCTGGTTCGGTGCGCTGCCCGCGGCGGCGCACCGGGACGGGTGCCACCGCTGGCACTCCTGTCCGTCCGACACCGGGTCCTACGTCTGTGGGGACCTTGGGTACTTCACCTCTTGCGGCTACAGCTCTCTGCCGAGCTCCGGCTCCGGCTCCGGCTCCGGAGCCGAAGACGAGGAAGCCGACGACATCGAGGCGCCGGACCGGCCGAGGACCAAGAGCGCGAAGGCCGTGGCCGGTGGCCGCGTCACTGTCATCGTGACCGCCGAGAAGGGATCGCGGATCGAGGTGCGGGACGCCGAGGACTCGGTCGTGAGCAGAGCCACGGCCACCGGCTCAGCGCAGACAGTCACCTTCAACGCGAAGGACGGTGACCACACCTACTCCGTTGTGGCCGTCGATTCGGCCGACAATGCGAGCGAGGCGAGCGAGGAGTTTTCCGTAACCGTCGACGCGAGCCGGCCCGAGGCGGGCAAGCCGGTCGTGACTGCGGCCGACGCGGTGACGGGTGCGGTCCAGGTCTCCTTCGAGGCCGAAGCGGGCGCACGGTACGAAGTGAGTGTCGAGGGCCGCAAGGAACAGCTCAGCGGCACGGTCGGTGACGACGGTATGGTGCGGGGCTCGCTCTGGCTCCCCAACGGTTCGTACCGGCTCACTGCCGTGGTGAGGGACGCCGTGGGCAACCGGACGCGTACCGAGGCTGCCGCCACCGTGTCGCTGGAAGAGCTCCGGCCCCAGGTGCGTGTCCAGCCTCCGGTCGGCGGAGGAACGACGCAGGTCGAGGTCACTGGGCCGCCCGGTGCGGCAGGTATCGTTTCCACCGAAGGCGAGTCCGAGCCCGTGCGGCTCGACAGCGACGGGCGCGCCGCTGTGTCCATTTCGGTCGACGACGGTTCCCACCGTGTGCTGGTGAACCTGAATGACTCCTTCGGACGCGCGGGCACCGGGAGCTCCGGCACCTTCACAGTGGACACCATTCCACCAGCACTGAAGCTTGAGTACGACGCCGAACGTGCCAAGTACGGCGACGTAGTCCTCACCGTGACCGGCGAGCGGGGCGCCCGCCTGGCGCTGTCCGGCGCGGGCGAGAAGCGGACCGTCACCCTGGGTGCGGAGCGCCGGACGTTCCGCTGGCACGCGGCGCCCGGTAACCACAGGCTGATTGCCCGGCTTACCGATGCCCACGGCAACGTCAACCACACGGATCTCACCGTCCACGTCTCGGACGACTGGACCACCGCACAGATCCGCAACGCCCTGCTGCGGACGGCCGGCGTCGTGCTGGTCCTGGTTCTCGGCGGACTTCTGTTGTGGCGGCGGCGCAGAGCGGTCATCGCGTGGTGGGCCCGTCGGCGGGAGAACGCACGGATGGCCGCCGAGTAGCGTGCGGCCCGTGTCCGAGCGGCACGTCAGGAGGCCGACGCGCGCCGTCGCCGGGCAGCGCTCCGAAGTGCTCAGCAGGCATACGAGCGCGAACTGGCCGATTGGCAGCGAACCCGGGACAGGCTCGCGGCCGACCACGACTTCGTACGTCGACTACGGGGTACGGAGTACAGCGCGGCGGACTTCCGCTGGGGTGCGCGCAAGCGGGACGAGCGCGTGCTCCTGGTCGCGTCTGCGTCGCTGGTGGAGGTCCGCACGCGACAGGGCGTGAGCCACATGGAGAACACGTGGGTGGGCGAGATCGCCGTCACCGACAAGCGTGTCCTCTTCGCGGGTGTGGCCGGCCGACGGGAGTGGGCCTACGGCAAGTGGCTCCACCATGAACATCATGAGGGCATGGCCCGGACGCTGATCACGGTGAGCAACCGGCAGAAGAGCTCCGGCATTGCTTATGCCCACGGGGAGGCACCCCAGGTGCGGCTGGCGATCGACCTGGCGCTGGGGCAGGCCCAAGGTCGTCACGGCGAGGTGGTCCACGGGGCCCGCGCAGCACTGGAGGCCCATGACCGGAAGCGGCCCACGGCGCCGACGGGGGACTGACTGGACAGCTGTGGGAAGACGGCGTCCGGCGTTCCGGCCGGACTTGACGTTCGGCAAGACCAGGCCGGTGCCCCGGCGCGCGCTTCCCCGCTGCTGAATGGCTCCGCAACGAAACAACTCCTGCCCCAGGTTCAGTGCACCGGCGGCCGTCCAGACTTCTTCCCGACCGGGAGCAGCGGCTCCAGCTTCGCCCACTGGCAGAGCACCGGATACGCGTACGACGAGCTGCCCGAGGAACTCCAGCAGAAGCTGTCCGTCCAGCATGACGTGGTGGATCTGACGGTTGTTCAGCCGCTCATCGCCGGACTCGGGCTGACCGATCAGGAGCCGGCCGACGAGGTGGAGGCCATAGAGCGCGACCCGAGCGTCGAGACTCCGGCGATCAACGCCCGGCGCGAGCTGGAGCTGCCCGAGCCGGGGGAGGAGCTCGCGGCTGATCTGTTGGTGCACGGTGTGGAATGGCTGCGGGAGATCCGTGATCTGCTCTGGGACGACCGGCAGTTGGTGCTGTACGGGCCGCCGGGCACGGGCAAGACGTTCCTGGCCCTGAAGCTCGCGGAGTTCCTCGGGGGCGGGCCGGAGCAGGTGAAGCTCGTGCAGTTCCATCCCTCGTATTCCTACGAGGACTTCTTCGAGGGCTTCAGACCGCAGGAGGACCCCGAAACCCGGGAGGTAGCCTTCCGGTTGACCGCGGGGCCGTTGCGTGAGCTCGCCGATCGGGCGTCGCGAGGGCAACCGGCACATCCCGCACTTCCTGATCCCAGCAGCCCCGGGGGTGAGCCCCCGGAGTGAAGCGGGACGAAGTCCCGTACCACCCGGGCAGGGTGGACTTTCGGCCGGTGCTCCGACATTCTGTGCGGACCTTGATCGCGGTTCGGCGTCGATCCGCGAGTCCGTCCTCACCTCCGTCCGCGAGTCCGTCCTTCGTGCACAAGGGGAACTCTCATGAGCTCGTCCCGCCTGCCCTCCCGCCGGATCGCCGCGATATGCGCGGCCGTCGCGCTTGCTCTCCCGCTCAGTGCCTGTAGCAGCAGCGGTGATGGCGCGACCGTCAAAGGTGCAAAGCTGATCAAGTCCGGCCAGATAACCACCTGTACGCACTTGCCGTACCCACCCTTCCAGTCCGAGAAGGACGGAAAGGTGGTCGGTTTCGATGTCTCGATGATCGATCTGGTCGCCGAGGACCTGGGTGTCAAGCAGGTCGTCGTGGACAAGTCGTTCGAGACGATCAAGACCGGTGCCGACCTCAATGCCAGTGTCTGTGACGTGGCCGCCGCCGGCATGACGATCACTGACGAGCGCAAGCAGAACCTGGACTTCTCCGTACCGTACTTCGACGCCACCCAGGCCCTGTTGGCCCGCAAGGGCGTCAAGGCGGCGACTGTCGAGGACATCACCCAGCAGAAGCTCAAGCTCGGTTCACAGTCCTCCACCACCGGCGAGGACTTCGCCCATGAGCACGGCGCCGACCCGCAGTCCTTCGAGAGCTCCGATGCCGAGCTCAACGGACTGCGTACCGGCCAGGTCGATCTCATCGTGCAGGACTACCCGGTCGTGCAGAACTGGCTCAAGGATCCCGCCAACTCGGCCAAGTTCGAGATCGTGGGCAATCTCGACACCGGTGAGCAGTACGGCTTCGCGGTCCGCAAGGATGGCAACCCCAAGCTGCTCGCAGCGATCGACCAGGCCATCAAGGACGCGAAGTCCGACGGCACGTACAAGAAGCTGTATGAGCAGTGGATCGGGCCCATGCCGAAGGGTGTCGACGCCCAGTGACCACCCTGATCACCGGTAAGGACCAGGAGGAGACGGCTGCGCGGCCCCGGATGTCGCCGCGCCGCCGTCGTCGAATCTCCCGCGGGGTGCAGTACGCCGTCTTCGTGGTCGCCGTGGTGGTCGTGGGCGCGCTGGCCGACTGGCAGCAGCTCCAGGAGCAGTTTCTGGACCTGTCGGTCGCCCGGCGGCTCTTCCCCGAACTCATCACGGTCGCGTTGCTGAACACCGTGGTGTACACGCTGACCGGCTTCGGTGTCGGACTCGTCCTGGGCGTCGTCGTGGCTCTGATGCGGCTGTCGTCCGTCGCGCCGTACCGCTGGCTCGCGATGGCGTACATCGAGTTCTTCCGCGGCCTGCCTGCCCTGCTGATCTTCATCTTCGTCGGGGTGGGTGTTCCGCTCGCCTTCCCGGGGATCGTTTTCCCCGGGGAGACGTACGGGCAGGTCGCCTGCGCCCTCGGTCTGGTCTCCGCCGCGTACATGGCGGAGACCATCCGAGCGGGCATCCAGGCCGTACCGCGCGGCCAGCTGGAGGCGGCGCGCACGCTGGGCATGTCGCACGCCACTGCGATGCGGTCGATCGTGATCCCTCAGGCCTTCCGGATCATCGTGCCGCCGCTCACCAATGAACTGGTCCTGCTCTTCAAGGACTCCTCGCTGGTGCTGTTCCTGGGCGTCACGCTACAGCAGCGTGAACTCACCAAGTTCGGGCGAGACTTGGCCAGTACGACGGCCAACACCACCCCCATTTTCGTCGCGGGCCTGTGCTACCTCCTGGTCACTGTCCCGCTCGGCTATCTCGTACGGCGCCTCGAGGCCCGTCATGCACAGGCGAGGTGATCACGGGATGGCGGACATGACTGCGGCAATCGAGATTCAGGGGCTGCACAAGTCGTTCGGCGACGTCGAAGTGCTGCGCGGCATCGACTTCACGGTCGCCTCCGGCGAGGTCGTATGCGTCGTCGGCCCCTCGGGGTCGGGAAAGTCGACCCTGCTTCGCTGTGTGAATCTGCTGGAGGAGCCGACCAGCGGCACGGTCACCGTCGGCGGTGTCGACATGACCGATCCGGACATCGATCTGGACGCGATGCGCCGGCGGATCGGCATGGTCTTCCAGCAGTTCAACCTCTTTCCTCATCTGAACGTCCTGGACAACCTGACGATCGCTCAGCGCCGGGTTCTCGGACGCGGCAGGGAGGAAGCCGGCCGCGTCGCCCGGGAGAACCTCGCCAAAGTCGGCCTGGCCGACCGCGAGGACAGCTTCCCCTCCCAGCTCTCCGGCGGCCAGCAGCAGCGTGTGGCCATCGCGCGGGCCCTGTCGATGGGGCCCGGGCTGATGCTCTTCGACGAGCCGACCAGCGCGCTCGACCCCGAACTGGTGGGCGACGTACTGGGGGTCATGCGCACCCTGGCCGACGAAGGCATGACGATGATGGTCGTCACCCACGAGATGGGCTTCGCCCGCGACGTCGCCGACCGCGTGGTCTTCATGGACGACGGCCGAGTGGTGGAGGAGGGCGCCCCGGAGGATGTACTGACCCGGCCGGAGCACCCCCGGACCAAGGCCTTCCTCGCCCGGGTCCTGCACCCGGACGCCGTGCGGCCCGAGGCCTGACACATCCGTACGGGTCCGCCGCTCGAGCCGAGGCACACCGCCTGGTCAGGGGCAGGGGGTGAGCCGCGGCAGGCGGGGCTGCAGCCGCGTCGGACAACGACGAGCGGCATTGATCGCGGGTGGCATCGCGGCGGACAGCGGGCCTGCAGGGCGGGTTGCCTGCGGATGATCGCCGTGCCGGCCGGGTCGGTGAACTCCCGGGCCGCCGACCGTCCCCTTGGGGTAGACGGGGCTCTGCCAGGTGACGCTCTTGTGGGCCTCGTCGAGTACGGCGCTCGCGGGGGTCGCCGCGTGGGCGGGCTCGGCCGGGGCGCCGAGCAGGGCGGCGGCCAGGGCGGCGACGAGCCCCGTCATGGTCAGGGCGGTCCAGCGGGACCGGTGTTGAAGTCTTCGCACGGGATGCATCCCTTTCGAACCAAGCACTGGATGTTTGCAAATGCTTGAACATGCGTGAGATCGCGCAACATCTCGCGCGAGAATTCACCCTCATGCAGGTGCATGTCAACGGTCCAGGGGCGGGATGGCCGACGGTGCCGAAGGAGCGGTGCACTGGGGGAGTTCACCCCAGTTGTGATCAAACGTGCTTCGCTGTCTTCCTTTTGTGATCGCCAAAGTGTCGAGATCGTTCGTGATTGATGCCTGAATCTTCATTCGACATCCCTATAGTGGTGCCGCGTTGATCATGGTTCCGCAACGCGAAGCCGCCGCCACAGGAGTCAGTTCGATGACGCGCCTCTCTTCCGCCGTACCCGCGCCCGACCCCGGGACCCCCACCGGCGGCGGCTGTCCGGTACGGCACGGCTCGGCCGCGGTGCCGCTCAGCGGTCCCGAATTCCACACCGAGCCCCAGGCCCTCTACCGCACCATGCGACGTGATCACGGGCCCGTCGTCCCCGTCGAACTGCCCGGCGGGTTCCCCGCCTGGCTGGTCATCGGATACCGGGAACTCCACCAGGTCACCAGTGACGGCGAGTTGTTCCCCCGGGACGTCGGGCTGTGGAACCAGTGGGAGAACATTCCCGAGGACTGGCCACTGCTCCCGATGGTCGGTCGCCCCATGCCGTCGATCTACTTCACCGCGGGCGCCGAGCACCGCCGCCACGCCGACATGGTGGGGCCGGCCCTGGAGCGCACCGATCCCTTCGAGATCCGGCGCCACTGCGAGGAGTTGGCAGACCGGCTCGTCGACGACGTCTGTACGCGCGGAACGGCCGATCTGGTGGCCGAATTCGCAGAGCCGCTGCCCGTCCTGGTCCTCGCCAGGCTCGTCGGCTTCCCGGACGCGGAGGGAGCGGACATCGCACGGGTGCTGAAGGACCTCGCCGACGGCGGTCCCGAGGCGCAGAGTGCGCATGTGCGGTTCGGGGAGCACATGCAGCGGCT
Organism: Streptomyces sp. NPDC048496; assembly: GCF_043200055.1. NCBI lineage: Bacteria > Bacillati > Actinomycetota > Actinomycetes > Kitasatosporales > Streptomycetaceae > Streptomyces > Streptomyces sp. NPDC048496. The sequence goes on from NZ_JBICXB010000014.1 coordinate 62,907, forward strand.
GGTCGCGGCCAAGCGTGCCGTGCCCGGAGACGACGTGACCTCCAGGATGCTGGCCTACCACGAACCGTTCACCGACGAGGAATACGTCCTCGACCTGATGGCCATCACGGCCGCCGGACATCTGACCACCGCCGACTGGATCAGCAACTCCCTGCGGCTGATGCTCACCGACGACCTGTTCGCCGACTCCCTGGCCGGGGGCCGGCACAGTGTGGCCGAGGCGATGAACGAGGTTCTCTGGGAGGAGAGTCCGACCCAGATCCTCGCCGGTCGCTGGGCCGCCCGCGACACCCGGCTCGCCGGCCGGGACATCCGCGCCGGGGACATGCTGCTCCTCGGCCTCGGGGCGGCCAACTCCGACCCGCACGTACGGCAGCGCATCGCCACCGAGGGAATGTCCGGACAGGGCGGCAACAGCGCCCACCTGGCCTTCAGCCACGGCGAGTACCGCTGCCCGTTCCCCGCGCAGGAGATCGCCGAGACCATCGCCCGTACCGGTATCGAGGTGCTCCTCGACCGGTTGCCCGACCTCGCCCTCGCTGTGCCCGCGCAGACGCTCGTCCGGCGGCAGTCCGCCTTCCTGCGAGGGATGACCTCGCTGCCCGTCCAGTTCACGCCCGTACGCATGACAGGAGACTTCTCTTGAACTGTCCTCACGCCGCCGCTCACGAGGCCACTCCGGGGGACGGGGCCGTGGTCATCGACCCCATGGTCCAGGACCTGGACGGAGAGACGGCGCGCCTGCGCGACGCCGGGCCGCTCGCCAGGATCGAGCTCCTCGGGGTTCCTGCCTGGACCGTCACCCGGCATGCCGAGGCGCGTCAACTGCTCGTCGACCCGCGCCTGGTGAAGGACCTCGACGCCTGGGGACTCTGGCAGAGCGGTGCGGTGACGCACGCCTGGCCGCTGATCGGCATGATCGATGCCGGGCGGTCCATGTTCACCGTGGACGGTGCGGAGCACCGGCGGCTGCGCGCCAAGACCTCCCAGGCGATCACACCACGCCGGCTGGAGGACATCCGCCCGGACATCGAGAAGTTCACCGAGGAGCTGCTGGACGCCCTGGCCGAGCAGGGCAAGGGCGGTGTCGTCGACCTCAAGTCCGTGTTCGCCCAGCCGCTGCCCATGCGGGTGGTCGGCATGCTGATGGGTGTGGACGAAGCCGAGTACCCCATGCTGACGCAGAGGTACAAGGCCTTCTTCTCCATGCTCACCCCGCAGGAGGAGCGGCTGGCCCTGCTCGCCGAACTGGACGTCTTCTACACGGCGCTCGTCCGCAAGAAGACCGCGCAGCCGACGGATGACCTTACCAGTGCGCTCATCCTGGCCGACGAGGGCGGAGAGCCGCTCACCGAGGAGGAAGTGGTCGGCAACCTCAAGGCCATGGTGGCGGCAGGCCACGAGACCACCATCGGGCTGATCCTCAATGCGGTACGGGCCCTGCTCGCCCACCCCGACCAGCTGCGCATGGTGCTCGACGGCGAGATCCCGTGGGAGACGGTGATCGAGGAGACGCTGCGCTGGGACACCCCCACCACCCATCTGCTGATGCGGTTCGCGACGGAGGACATCCAGGTCGGCGACCAGGTGATCGCCAAGGGGGAGGGCGTCGTCATCTCCTACCGGGTCATCGGCCGCGACGTCGAGCAGCATGGGGCGGACGCCGACGCCTTCGACATCACCCGGCCCACGCCGATCCGCCACATGACCTTCGGTCACGGCCCGCACATCTGCCCCGGCGCGGCGCTCTCCCGGGTCGAGGCGGGGATCGCCCTGCCCGCGCTGTTCGGCCGCTTTCCCGGGCTGAAGCTCGCCGTGCCGGACGGGGAGCTCCGTAAGCTGCCGGTGATGACGCAGAACGACATGGAGTCCTTCCCTGTGCTGCTGGGCAGCTGAACGGGAGAGCACAGGCTGCCCGCCGTCGTCCCGCATCTCGGGGCGACGGGGGCGGCCGGCGCGGAACAGGGCCCGACCGCGGCGGCACCTTCGGCCGGGTCGGCGCGGTGATCAGCACGTCGGTGATCACGCTGAAGAAGCGGTGGGACGGCAGCTCCGCCGGATGCGGCACAGCCCCCAGCGCGGCGGCCGATCAAGGAGTGTCCATCCGGTGCACCGACCCGTGTGCTCGCGGGCACGGTCGGCCCATCGTGGGAGCGGGCCGCCCCGACCCGGCGGCCGTACGGCATAACCCGTGTCGAAGCGCTTCGACACAGCGGGTGACGAGGGCGAGGAAGGGGTCAACGGGCCCTGCAATGAGCCTGGTTGCTGAAGATATGACGTGATAGCTTCGCGATCAGTTGTGGTGGAGGAAGTACCGGCTCAGCGGGGGATGGTCGGTGGTGGCACACGTGCCGCAAGGGCCGCGCGAGACCGATCCGTATCTGGTCGGGGCGCTGGTCGACGAATTATGCGCGCTCGACTGTGTGCGCGATCCGGATCAGTGCATCCACTTCGTGGCGCTGGTCGCGATGCAGCTCCGGATGGAGATCAACTACCTGCGCAAGAACCCGCGCGTCGACATGCTGTCCCTGGTCATGGATGTCCTGCTGCGTGAAGGCGGACTCGACGCGCTGGTCTTCGGTGTGAGTGTCGCCTCCGGCCCCGAGGACTCGGCGCGGCTGGCCAGGCTCGCCGAAACCGCCTGGCCCGACGAGACGGTCGCCGAGCTGCCCCTGGTGTTCGCTGACACCGCTGTTCAGGAGATCGAAGGGTTACTCGCCGAAGTCCGGGACTTCGACGACGGCCGCGTGCACGCGATCCTCGGTCATGAGCTCGGCGTCGACATTCCCTACGGGCTGAGCCCCCTCCGGCGCTTCGACTATCTGCGGGACGTCAACGCCCAGGCTGACGGACTGCCCCCGGCTGTGGTTCTGGTGGAGGTGATCGCCATCGACCAGGGGGCGATTCTCGGCGAGAGGCTCAGGGACTGGTCGGACCGATGGGCCGCTGAGGCCGGTGCCGATGCGGTGGGCGCGCTTCAGGAACGCCGGCGCGCGATCGCGGCTCTGCCGAGGACCGACCCGGAAGTGCCACGCTCTCTCGTCGTGATGGTGGAGCCCGCCGATGACGGTTCGGCCGATATTTACGTACGTCATTGGGTCAATGCGGCACCGGGCTACTGGGAGCCGGTGGCGGGTGCTGTGGAGCGCGCGACTCTCGACACCCTGGCGGTGGCGGTCGAACGTGCCATCCACCGTGGTGAGGCCCGATGGGCCGATGTGCCGGACACGGAAAGCGAACCTCCCGTACAGGTCGAGTTCGTACTTCCGTTCCAGTTGCTCAATCACGACATGGCTCGACTCGAACTGGGTACGCGCTCTCATGACGCGCTGCCGATAGGCCTTCGTTACCATATTCACCTGCGGAGTCTGGAGCGTATGCGAACCCGTGACCCCGGGCAGCTGAGGCGGTGGCGGGCCCGATGGAAGCGGCTCAAAACGACCGGTGCCGCCGAGGCGTTCCGCTGGCGCAGCTCGGAGGCCGGGCAACTCGACCGCTGGCGTGCCACGCTGGCATCGGAGCCACAGCTGACCGCGGTCATACTCGACGTGCCCGCCCTGCCCGGCCACGGTCTGGAGGCGCTCGCCGCCGCCATCGCCGAGGGGGTGGGCCTCGCCGCGTGGGACCGCAGGCCGGACAGTCCCGCGCAGTCGGGTGAGGTGCTGACGCTGTTGCTCGGGCACAATCCGGCCCAACTGGCCTCCAAAGTAGGTCAGTTACGTAAAAGCGCTGAGGAACTGGATGGCGGCAGCCTGCTCTTGGGAAGACACATTGCGTTCTTCTGGGACGATCCCAACCGCCTTGTCGACTGTGAGGAGTTGACAGCATGACCGAGCAGGACTCGACCGCCCTGTCTGTGATACCGCCTTCCTGGAGGGTGTTCCACGCAACGGGACAGGCTCCTGCCGGAGAGCCTCCGGGGCTTCCGTCCCCGCCGCCCTGGAGAGTCTTCTCGGGGAGCCCCCTGCAGCCGGCGCCGCCCGACGACGCGCAGGCCGCCCTGCGCCGCCTCGGGGTCGTACAGGACGGTCCGCAGCTGCGCGAGGAGGAGATCGACGCCGTCAACGCGGCGCTCCTGCTGCGCCGTCCGTTGCTGATCACCGGACCGCCCGGGGTGGGCAAGTCGACCCTCGCGTATCTGATCGCCCGTGAACTGGGGCTCGGGCGGGTGCTGCCGTGGAGCATTGTCAGCCGGACGACGCTGCGCGGCGGGCTCTACGAGTACGACGCCATCGGGCGGGCGCAGGCCATCGCGGCCTGGCGGGCAGGCGGCGAGACACGGGCCGATGTGCCGGATGGCGACCGCGGCAGCGCGCCCGACCTCGGGGACTTCCTGACCCTCGGCCCTCTGGGCACGGCGCTGCTCGCATACGAGCGACCGCGCGTCCTGCTGGTCGACGAACTGGACAAGAGCGACATCGATCTGCCCAACGACCTGCTGCACGTCCTCGAGAACGGCAGCTTCGACATTCCGGAACTGGTGCGCACCAACGCGGCGGAAGTGTCGGTCTTCACCGACGATCCCGAACGCCGGGCCGTCGTCCGAGGAGGCCGCGTCGAGTGTGTGGAATTCCCCGTCGTCGTGATCACCAGCAACGGCGAACGTGAATTCCCGGCCGCTTTCCGGCGCCGCTGCCTGCCACTGGAGATGCGCCCGCCCAGCCGGGAGCAGCTGATTGCCATCGTGGTCAGCCATCTGCGTCAACGACCGGAGGGAGTCGAAGTGCTGGTGGACGAGTTCGAGAGGCGGCTGCACGGCGGGGGCACCCAGTCGGTGGATCAGCTCCTGAACGCCGTGCAACTCACCACGGCCAACGGATTCCAGGCCGATGCGGACGGGCGTAAGCTCATTGAGATGCTGCTCCGCGACCTCTCGAAAGGCCGCTGATGAACGGCTCGCCACGGGAGCGTGCTCCGGACGTGCCGGCCTCGTCGAGCCACACCGCCACCCATGACGCGGACGGCGGCCCGAGCTGGCAGGACATCGCCGACGCCGCCTGGCTGGCCGCGGCATGGCACGTGTCCGGACGGACCTCGGGCCAGGAGCCGGACACCCCTGAACAGTTATCCGGTGAGCCGGAGCCGGGCGTACCCTCCGATGTCGCCGCCCCTCCTTCGGGTGAAGTTTCGCCGGACGTGGTGGCCGCCGGGAGCATGATCGGAATCGACCCGCGAGAGCTGGCGCTGAAAGCCGTCGAAGAGACCCGGAGCGGCCTGCCGAAGGCGGTGCTTCCGGCGGCGCCGCGACCGGTGCGACGCGTGGTGTCGCTGCCACTGGCGAAGGCGCTGAGGGGGCTCGGCCGACGTGTGCCTTCGCGCTACCTGAACCGTCTCGACGAGCCGCGCACCGCCGAGTGCGGTCTGAGCGACGGGCTGTGGATTCCCTACCTCGAGCCCGTTCAGGAGCGCGCCTTCGACCTGATGCTGCTCGTCGACAATGCGCCCAGCATGCCCGTGTGGAGCAGCACCGTGCGCCGACTGGCCGATGAGGCGGTGCGCAGCGGCGCGTTCCGCGACGTCCGTACGGTCGAGGTGGAGCTCACCGGGCGGGGCATGCCGGTCCTGCGCTGGCCGGGCGACCGGCGCGCCGACCCGGCGGAGCTGCTCGACGGACGCGGGTCACGGCTGTTCCTCGTCGTCACCGACGGGCTGGCGGCGGGCTGGGCCGGGCGGGAAGCCGACGAACTGCTGGGGCGGCTCTCGGCCGGCGGTCCCACGGCCCTCGTTCATCTGCTTCCCCCGTATCTGCGCCACAGGTCCTCGCTCTACCCCTTCCGTGCCCAGCTGGACGCGGCCGGATTCGGGGCGCTCAACCGGCATTTCCTCTGTCGTCCTCCCCACGGCGTGCCCGACCAGGCGCACCTGCTGCCCGACCAGGACGACGGCTCCGTACCGGTTCCGGTGCTCAGCCTTCGCCCCGGCTCGTTCCGGGCCTGGGTCGATCTCGTCACCGGTGAACGGGGTGTCCGGCGTACGCTCCCGGTGGTCCTGGCCGGAGCGATGGCCAAGGGCGTGCCGGCGCCGGGTCTGCGGGCACCGAGGATCGACGGGCCGCGCGCGGCGGCAGCCGCCGTACGCAAGTTCGTCTCGCTGGCCAGTCCGCTCGCGCGGCAGCTGGCCGTGCTGCTGGCCGTCGCCCCGCTGCGATTCGATGTCATCGAGGAGCTGCGCGACCGGGTCTTTCCCGAGTCAGGGCCCGACCATCTGGCCGAGATCCTCATGGGCGGCCTCATCGACTGGGAGCGCGACGGCGAGGGCCGCCCCGACTTCGCCGAAGGCGTCCGGGAGGCGCTGCTGGCGACCAGCAACCGCACCCAGTTGGCCCGGGCCGTCGGCCTTGTCGCGGAGTCGCGGGCCGGCCAGGCGCAGGGCATCAGGCTCCGGGCGGCGCTGCGGGACCCGGCGCAAGCGGCTCTCCCGGACACCACGGGCGGCCACACGTGGCTCCGCATCGAGCTGGCCGTACTGCGCGCCCTGGGAGGGCTGCCGTACCGGAACCGGGCGGCACGCCTGACCGACCGGCTGCGCGGTGCGGGGCAGACAACGGAGGCGACCAAAGATGATAAAGAGGCATTTGATGTGAATGCCCACGCGCCCCGGTCGCATCCGGCCGTTTCACCAGGAGGATCCGTGTCGCGCACGACACCCGTAACAGATGACCAGGATGCCCGGAGGGATGACCCGAGAGTGGAAGTCACGACACCGGAGACGCGGTTCGTCCGGACCGGCCAGCCGAAGATCATGGGGAATGTACCGCCGAAGAACCCCAACTTCACTGGGCGCGAGAGCCTTCTGGCCGCTGTCGAACGGCAGTTGCAGGAGGACGAGACGACAGCCGTTCTCCCGCACGCGCTGCACGGCATGGGCGGTGTCGGCAAGTCCCAGATCGCCGTCGAGTACGTGTACCGCCACAGCGGCGAGTTCAACGTCATCTGGTGGATTCCGGCGGAACAGGAGAACCTGATTCTCGGCGCCCTTGCCGACCTTGCCCGCAGCCTGGGCCTGGAGGTGGGCCCCCAGGCCAACGCCGCGGTCCCGGCCGTGCGCGAGGCGCTCCGTACCGGCAAACCGTTCGACAACTGGCTGCTGGTCTTCGACAACGCCGAGGACATCGAGGCCGTGCGGGCCTACTTCCCCAACGGCGGCCCTGGAAAGATCATCGTCACCTCGCGCAACCGCGAGTGGGAACGGGTGGCGACTCCGCTCAGCGTCGACGTCTTCGACCGGGAGGAGAGCATCACCCTCCTGCAGCGCCGCGCCCGGGGCCTGAGCAGCACGGACGCGGGCCGGCTCGCCGCCGCCCTGGGCGACCTGCCGCTCGCTGTCGAACAGGCGGGCGCATGGCACGCCGCCACCGGCATGCCCGTGGACGAGTACCTCGAACTGCTGGAACAGCGCCGGCCCGAGATCCTCGAACTCGACCCGTCCCCCGACTACCCGCTGCCGGTCGCCGCAGTCTGGGACATCTCGCTCGGACGCCTGTCGCAGGACAACCCGGCGGCCCGTCAACTCCTCGAGATCTGCGCGTGCATGGCGCCGGAGCCCATCCCGCTGAACATGCTCAGGGGCGGCCGGAACGTCGAGATCACACCGGAGCTCGACCCGGTCCTGCGCGACCCGCTGCTGCTCGCCCGCGCCACCCGCGACCTCAGCAAGCTGTCCCTGGTGAGGCTGGACCACAAGACTGGCACGCTGCAGATGCACCGGCTGATGCAGAACGTCATCGTGGCCAGGCTGGATCCCGAGGAGCGGGCCAAGATGACACGAGCGGCCCACCTGCTGCTCACCACGGCGAAGCCCGGCGCCCCCGCGTCCCCGGACCAGTGGCCCGCCTACCAGGCGATCCTGCCGCATGTAATCGCCTCCGGAGCGGTGGAGAGCTCCGATCCATGGGTCCGCGACCTCGTCTACGACATGGTGTTCTTCCTCTACTACTGGGGCGCGCACGAGTCGGGCGCGGCGCAGGCCCGGCAGGCGTGGACCGCCTGGCGCGCCCAGTCCGGCGACGAGGACCTGCACGTCATCAGGGTCACCAAGCTGCTCGGTTTCTATCTCCGGCTTCTCGGTCGTCCGGAGGAGGCGGTCGCCCACAACGAACGCGCCCTGGCGATCTCGCGCGGCGCGCAGATCCCGGACGAGGAACTCATCGACTCCATGTGGCAGATGGCCGGGGCCCTGCGTCACCGGGGCGAGATCCAGGCGGCGTGCGATCTCGACGAGGAGGCCTTCACCAGGGCCAGTGATCTGTTCGGTCCCGAGGATCCGACGACCCTGAGCGCCGCGCACGACTACTGCGTCTCACTACGGGCGAGCGGCCGCTTCGAGACCGCGAGGGAGCTCGACGAAGAGACGGTGCGCCAGCGCGAGCTTCTCTACGGGCCGGCGAGCGGCCTCACTCTCAACACGCTGAACGGCCTCGCCATCGACATTCGTGAGGCTGGTGACTACCTCGGCGCGCGCGCCCTCCAGGAGTCCAACTACCAGGCGTTCGTCACCCACTTCGGGGAGACCAACGCTGCCACCATTCGCGCGGCCCTGAACCTCGCCGTGTGCCGGCGCAGGGCCGGTGTGGTCGAGGGAGGAGCGGCCCTCGCGGAGCAGACGTTCGACCGGTTCACCACCCGGTACGGCCTGAACAACATGGACGCCCTTGCCGCCGCGGTCCACACCATGGTCGAGCGCAGGATGAACGGCGATCTCGCGGGCTCCCGGGAGCTGGGGGAGCGGACACTGGCCGCCTATCGGGCGGTATTCGGCGACCGTCATCCGAACACGCAGTCCGCCAAGGTGAACCTGGCGGCCACGATGCGGGCGCTCGGGGAGATCGACCAGGCCGAAACCCTGGACATCCAGGCGTGGCAGCTTCTGAAGAGTGGGCTGGGCGAGCACCACATCAACACCCTCACCGCCGCCATGAGCGGGGCCAACAATCACTACGCACGGCTGGACTTCGCCCGCGCCCAGGAAGCCGATGCCGCCATTCTTCCCCGGCTCACCGAGACCGCGGGCCCCGATCACCCGCTGACACTCGTCTGCACGGCCAACCTCGCCCTCGATCACCGGGGCCTGGGCCGGTCGGCGGAGGCCGACCGGCTCAACGCGGTAGCGATCGAAGGTCTTTCACGGGTGCTGGGGGACAACCATCCCTGGCAGGCAGCTGCACGCCTGCACCAGCGCATCGAATGCGACATCGCACCGCTGCCGGTCTGACCGGTGCGCGGCGCATCCGCAGGAAGAACTGCCGGACCGGTCCCGCCGTCCATGTGACGCCAGTGGGCCGGCCCGGCAGCAACACAGCAATGGGGGCGGCAACATGACCACGGTGGTCTTCACTCACGGCACAGGTGTGCGTGAACCACACCTCACGGGCCTGCTCGCACAGGTCACCGAGGGCCTCGCGGAAGCGGCGCCCGACGTCCACCTGGTCGCCTATCGCTGGGGCGAGCAGTACGGGGCGAGCCTCGCGGCAGCGGGGGCCAGCATCCCGGACGGTCCTGGCGCCGGAGCCGGCCGGGGTGCCGAGGGCCCGGGAGATCCGGGTGACGAGGCGGAGGAGTGGGCGCGCCTCTACGACGACCCCACGGCCGAACTGGCCCTGGCGGCGGCCGGAGCCACCGCAGCGGCCACCCCGCCGGGCGCCGCCTTCCCGGACGAGCGCCCCAGGGCTCTGCTCCTCGAGCTCGCGGCCAAGGGCGAGGAACGGGCAGACCGGATGGGGCCCGGGCTCGCGCAGGCGGCGGCACAGCTCGCGCGCAGTCCGCTGCTCGCCCCGGCAGCCGAGGCACTGGACGCCGAGACACTGTCGTGGACGCTGGCGCGTGCGCTGACGGCCGCGGTCGTCGCGGCGGCCATCGAGGCCGACGCACCGGTGCAGGGCGCCGGCGATGCCCGGGACGCCGCCGTGGCCGCCCTCGCCGCACGGCTCGGTGCCGCCCCGGCGGGGACCGGCCGTGGCCCGGTACTCCGCATGGCCGCGAAGCCTGTCGTACGCCTCGGCTCCCGTTACGCGGTGCGCCGCCGCCGGGCCCTCACCGACGCCGCCCATCCGGCCGCCGGTGACATCCTCAAGTATCTGGCCCGGGGCGAGCCCATGCGGCAGGGACTGCGGGACCTGGTCGCCTCCCTGGAACCCCCCGTCGTGCTGCTCGGCCACAGTCTCGGCGGCATCATCGCCCTCGACACCCTGATATCGGGCCCGCCGGCCGGCGTGGAACTACTGGTGACGGTCGGCTCGCAGGGCCCCTTTCTGTACGAGACCGGAGCGCTGCCCTCACTCGCCCACCCCGACGCCCTGCCCGGCCACGTCCCGCCGTGGCTGAATCTCTACGACCGGCGCGACCTGCTCGGTTACGCGGCAGAGCCGCTCTTTCCCGGACGGGCCACCGACATCCCCACCGACAGCCGACAGCCTTTCCCCGTCGCACACAGCGCCTATTGGAGTGACCGGGCCGTCTACCGGGCGATCGGAGACCTGCTCCCGTGACCCACCAACGTGTCGAGCCCGGCCGCGTCCTGGCACTGGTGGTCGGCATCGAGCAGTACGCGGCCGGCGACAGCTGGAACCTTCCCGGGCCGGTCCGGGACGCACTGCGCTTCCGCGACTGGCTGCTGGAACTCGGCGTCCCCGAGGAAAACGTCCTGCTGCATCTCGCGCCTTCGGGCGGCACCGATCCGGGTGTCCCGTACCGGCCGGCCGACCACGACACCCTGCGGCGTGCCTTCGTGACCGACATCCCGGCCCGCGCCGGAGACGTGCTGTGGGTGTGGTGGGGCGGCCACGGTGTGCTGGACCGAGACGAGCACCTGCGGCTCTACTGCACCGACGCCACCGAGCCGGACCGGCGCAACATCGACGTCGAATCGGCCCGCAGCACGCTGAGAAGTGACGCGGTGACGGGCTTCGGCAGGCAGATCTGGATGGTCGACGCCTGTCAGACGTTCGACGAACGGCACAACTTTCCGCGCTCTTTGCCCGGTGAGCAGTTTCCGGCCGGGCACCGGATCGAGGCCCACGACCAGATCCTGATGTTCGCGGCCGGCCGGGGGCAGCGTGCCGCCAACGATCCCGAGCGGCGGCTTGGTGTGTTCTCGGACATCGTGCTGGACGAACTCCCAGCCGATCTGCTGCCGGATCCCGACGTCCTGTTCGAGTCCGTGCGGGCCCGGCTGGCCGCACTGCGGGCGGCAGGCCGCACCGACCAGTTGCCCAGCCTCCTCCTGCACAGACCCGGACGTACTGAGAGCAGTCCGGCGGTGTCACCGCTCCCGCCACCGGCCGGCCCCGGTGGCACTTTGGCGGGCAGGCAGCTGGCCCGGCTCATCGAGGCCCTGCTTGCGTACCCGCTCATGAACGACCGTGACGAACGGCAGGCGCTGGTGAACGAGTTGCCGCCCGCCGTGGTCGCGCGCATGCCACGGCACCCGACGCCTCGCACCGACGTGATCGGCATCGTACGTACCCTCAGAGCGCGGCTGGACAGGCTGTGGGAGCTGTACGGCGCGGTGACGCTACTCGACGACGAACCCGCGCGAGCGGCTGAACTCGAGTCGGCCATACAGGACTTACTCGGGGACACGGGGACGGGAATGTGATCCGCTGGCGTGATCACATGGGTTTCGGGAAGGGGTCCCGTTCGTCATCATGGAGTAAACGGTGGCATCCTGTGCCACCGCTCGCGAAGGGGGAGCGCGCCTTGTACCAGCCGGTACCCGCCGACCGCACAGCTGATCACCTCGAATCCGACGTCATGGATCTGGCCGCAGTGGGCGTCGCCGACCTGCGGAGCCTTCCGGGCCCGGGCCCGCGGCTGCTGGAAGAGCTGCGGCGTGCGCGCACCAACGCCATGGGTAACCCCGAACCCGGACGGGCCGAATAGCGCAGACGGTCCAGGAGGCACAGTCCATGACAGCAAGCGATGCGTACGCCCCGATCCGCATGCCCGGCCCGTTGTTCGACGAGATCGCCGCAGGCGGCGGCTCGCCCGAGGCCGTCGCGTTCCTGGTGAAGGGCGAGCGGACCCGCCGCCTGCTGCTGCTGCGCGAGCTCCTCGACCGGTTCGACGAACGCCCCGGCATCCTCGGCCCGCTGGACGCGGCGGCGATATGGCCCGCGCTGGAGGCTGCCGCCGCGCAGGCACCGGAGGCCGTCGAGGAGCTGTTGCTCAGCCCCCAGGTCGGCAGCTGGCTTGCCCACACCCTGCGCCGGCTGCACGGAACCACGTCCGGGCCGCCCCTGTGGGCGGACGCGGGACACATCGCCGCCGTGGCCGCGACGGCCGCCGTACACGCCGGTACGCACACCGAGCTGCTGCTGCCTGCCCGGGGCGCGGCGGTGAGTCTGCCGACGCTCGGGCTGGTCCGGCTCCCGGAACCCGTCCAGGACGACTTCCGCGCGGTCCGTGCCGTGGTGTCCGCCGGGACGGTCACCCTTCGCAGTGAGGGCCGGGACGGGCCGCACGGTGCCGACGTCGTCGTGCGGCCGCTCACCGACCCGGAATCCGCGTCCTGGTGGCCGGTGCACACGCTGCTCGTCGGGCCCGGGGCCCGTGGCGTGCAGCTCGACGACCTCGATCCGTACCGCGACCTGGACGAACCGATCGCCCCGGGCCGGCTGGATCCCGGCGAACTGCGCTCCTGGCAGGCGCTGTTCCGGGACGCCGTCTCGACTCTGCGACGCGGTGCTGCGGGGCCCGGAGGGCTGCGCCCCGAGGAGATCAGCCGGATCGTCCCCTGGCGCGCCAAGGACGGAGCGCACACGCTTCCCGTTCCGGCCGCCGGGCTCAGCGCCTCCACCGGCGACGCCTTCGCCTCCATGGTGGTGGCCCGCCCCCGGAACGGGCTCGCCCTGGCGGAAACCCTCGTACACGAATTCCAGCACAGCAAACTGGGCGCACTGCTCCATCTGTTCCCCCTGCTCGACGACGACCGGACCGAACTCCACTACGCGCCTTGGCGCTCCGACCCACGCCACCTGCCGGGACTCCTCCACGGTGCCTACGCCTTCGTCGGCGTGACCGGATTCTGGCTCGACCGGATCGGTGACACCGTGGCCGACCCCGAAGGACGCGCACCGTTCCTCTTCGCGCTGCGCCGGCTCCAGACGCGCATGGTGCTCCGAACGCTGGCCACCCGGGCGGAGCTCACCGTGCCTGGGCGACGGCTCGTCACACGCCTGTCCGAGACCGTCGACAGCTGGCTGCGGGAACAGGTGGACCAGGAGGCGGAGGGCCGGGCCAGGGCAGCGGCGGTCAGCCACCGCGTGGAGTGGCGACTGCGCAATCTGCGCTGCGGCAAGGACGAACAGGAGGCACTCGTCAAGGCGTTGCGCTCCGGTTCGGAGCCGGTGCGGGGCGGTGAGCCAGTGGTCGTACCCGCGGGCGACCGCGGGCACTGGCAGGACGAGCGCGGACAGCTGTACCTGCGCAAGAAGCCCGGCCCCCCGTCGACGGCGGACGAGCTGTTGGTCTCAGGGGACGCGGGCACGGCGCTCGAGGCGTACGAGGCACAGCTGGGCGGCATCGGCCCCCTCGACCGGCACGCGCTGGCCGGCTGGCTGCTCGCCCATGCGGCGCTGTACCCCGAGGACCGGAGCGTGCTGGCCCGGCCCGAGCGGTTCGCGGCGGTACTGGAGGAGGGCGGAGCCCGGAACCGGGCGGAGATCGCCCGGTGGCTGGCGGGACGCGCTCCGGTCCAGGACGGCCCCGCAGTCGTACGGCACGGATGAGCCGGCCCCGCGAGGGAGCCGGCTCCGCAGCCGTACGGGTATGCGTGCGGGTCAGCCTGCGGAGACGCTGAATCCGTTCGTCTGGATGTCCAGGCCGCCGGACGACGACGTGACCCGGTGCATGGGGTTGCCGCCGGGCCTTCCGTGAGACGTACACCGTCGGCGGATCAGCCCAGACCGTCGGCCAGGGCCTTGGATGCGGCGGCCGCCGACACCTGCCAGAGCGTGGTGACCGGCTCCCAGACCCGGATCCCCCGGGGCATGCCCACGCCGGCCGCTTTGAACGTGACGCCGTAGTGGGCCGGATCCGCCGCCACGCTCACACTTCCGACCACATGCCCCTCGGTACCCGCCGGATCGGCGGTACGGAGGGCGGCATACGCCCGCTCACCTCGTGAGAGCACGTAGGGGGCGCTCTCGGCAGGCGGCACGGCCTGGGCGGAGCCGTCCAGCCCCGCGAAGGTGATGGTCGGGATCCGGTCGACGACACAGCTGCGACTGCCACGGTTGGTCACACTGATGCGCACCACGTTCTGCTGACCGCCGGGCGCGGCCTTCACACTGAGGGCCTGCTCCTGGCACACGCCGAGCCGGGAGGCTGCCGCAGGGGCGGCGGGCGCGGTACCGACCGCGGCCGTGGCGCCCGTGGCCGCCAGGACCACGGCGGTGGCGGCGGCCGGGACGGTGAAGCCGGAGACGATGGTGGGGCGCAGACGCATGGTGTTTCTCCCGGAATCTCGACGGCCGGTGATCGCGGCAGGGTGGCCGGTGTGTCCCCGCGCAGGGCCGGCGCGGACGGACCGGATCAGTATCTGCCGTCCGGTTGCGACCTGCCCGCTGTGACGGCTGTGAACCTTCTGCCGGTGAGGCGGGAAAGCGGGGAGCCTGGGCGCGGGGACGCGCCCCGCGCCCGGTCGGCCGAGGCGGTGTCCCGGCAGCGACCGGACGGGGCCGCGGCCGCACGCGGCGTGCGAGCCGGGTACGGCAGCGAACCGGCCGCGGCCCTGCGGCGGCGCGGCCCGACCGATCCGCTCATGGTGTCGGCCCTCCCCGGCCCGGCAGGACGCCGACGCCGGCCGGGTACGGCTCGCGGTCCCGCAACTCGGTCACCGTCCCCTGCGAGGGGCTCGTCACTGGGTGAACCGGGGCAGCCACTTGGCCTGATAGTCGGGGTGGCCGGCATCCTCCGCCGCCATCTGCCGGACGACGAATCCGAGCCCGACCGCGCGACCCGAGGGGAAGTCGTGGTGGGGGCGGTCGGTGTCCAGGGCGGCGACCTCCTCGTACTCGTCCAGGAGCACCCTGCTCGTCTCGATGCGGCGGAGCGTGCGCGCGGGGTCCTGCAGCGCGATGTGGTCGTCGTAGCCATGCGTCCGCAGGCTGAACGCGATGGCGCCGGTCCGGTCGTGGACCTCGCCCGGCGTCTCGGCGGGGCACCGCCAACGCTCGCCGCCGGCCGCTCGCGCGACTTGTTCCTCCTCGGCCAGGCGGGCCCGGACAAAGGCCACCATGTCGGAGTTGTCAGTCATCGGGTTCCGCATCCTCCACCGTCGGGTACCGCCTGCCCCGAACCGGCAAGATCACTCGCCGCTCCGGGGCCGCGCTGCTCGTTCAGCACGAGGATGCCGTACGGCGGAAGCCGCGGGCACATCGCGTCCGCACGTGTTCCGCCATACGGACACGCTCCCCGCCGGGTTACCGCGCCCGCACGGTGGCCAGCACGTCCCGGTCGGGCTGGAGGGTCAGCGTCGGTACGGGGTTGACGTCACCCGGGTCCACGTCCAGTTCGAACCGGCGCGCGAGTACCGCCAGGATCAGCACCGCCTCGACCATCGCGAACCGCGTACCGAGGCAGACCCGGGGCCCGCCGCCGAAAGGGAACCAGGCGTACTCCGCGATGTCGTCGCCGCGGTCGGCGTCCCAGCGCTCCGGGCGGAACGCCTCAGGCTCCGGGAACCACCGCTCGTCGCGGTGTGTCGCCCACTGGCTGGTCCACACCTTCGTGCCCTTCGGCATGTCCACGCCACCGATGCGCGCCCCGTCCTTGGCGACTCCGGTCACCAGCCAGATCGTCGGGTACAGCCGCAGCGTCTCCTTCACCACCGCCTGGGTGTATGTCAGCCGCGCGTAGTCGTCGAACTCCGGCTCCCGGTCGCCGAGGACACGGTCCAGCTCCTCGGTGAGCGCCGCGCGTGTCTGCGGATTGCGCGACAGCAGGTACCACGCCCACACCAGTGTGGAACTGGTCGTCTCGTGCCCGCCGATGTACAGGGTGACGGTCTCGTCGCGGATCTCCTTGTCCGTGAGCTGTGCGCCGGTCTCGTCCACCGCGGTCAGCAGCCGGCTCAGCAGGTCGGGACGCTCGCCGTCGCCGTCCCGGTGCCGGGCCACGACCCGGCCCACCTCGGCGTCGATGAGCGCGGCCGCCTTCTTGATCCGGGCCCGGCCGGGCGTCGGCACCCAGTCGGGGAGCAGGGCGCCGATGCCGCTGAACTCCTTGCCGATCTCCTGCTGGGCGACGTCCATCGCCCGGCCCATCGCCTCGGCGTCCGCCGGGGTGTCCACCCCGAAGATGGTACGGACCGCGATCTTCTGCGTGAGCGCGGCCATCTCCCGCTTGATGTCGATGCGTTCACCGCCGGACCAGGTGTCCGCGAGCTCCACCGTGCTGCCCGCCATCGTCGCCGCGTACGACCGCACCTGCTTCGGCCGTACCGACGGCTGCACCAGCGACCGCTTCCGCCGCCAGTCCGGACCACGCGCGACCACCACGCCGTTGCCCATCACGGTACGGAAGGCGATGCCCAGCGCCGGCGGGTCGAAGGTGCGTTCCGTCTCGGTGAGCAGTTCGCCTATGCACTCCGGATCGGCTATGAACACACAGGGGCTGGGGCCGAAGCGCCACCGCACCATGTCCCCGTACCCGCGCAGCCGCTCGAAGAACTTCAGCGGGTCCTTCCCGAACTGCGGCAGATTCCCGAGGAACGGCAGCCCCTTCGGGCCCGGTACGGGCACGTGGCCGCGCGGCTCGGCATCGGCGGCCGGGCCGGTCTCCGTGGACATGAAAGGTCTCCGCTCCCTGGTGGCGCACCGGCATCCGGTACGCGGCGACGTGGCTGGACTCCGGGGTGCCGGCAGGGTCGATGACCCCATCGTCCTTGTGGGGTAAGTGAGTTGTCGAGGGTATCCGGGCCTCGTTACGGAAGTGCGGTCGGCAGGGCGGTGCTGCGGACCGGGATCCCGCGTGCTGTGCCGTCCCCACGTGAGGAGATGAGGGGCGACCGTCGGGACATCGGCGCCCACCGGACGGCTCGGCCGGGGGAAACGCCGCGGCGCCCCCGCCCCATCGGTGTGGGGCGAAGGCGCCGCGCATGAGGGCCGGTTCGCGGCCGGGGCGGGTCAGGCGCCCGGCGGGACCCGGGACGGGCGGCCGTTGCCGCGGGTGAGGGAGTAGCCGAACACGGCCGCGAGCGCGCCGAGTACGCCGCCGCCGACGGTCCAGATCCAGCGGTCCGTCCACCAGCCGGAGGCCCAGCCGTCGTCCGGCTCACTGCCGAGCGAGACCCGGGTCGTGGAGCCGTCGTCGGACGAGGTGCCGTCCGTCGTCTGCTGCACCGAGGACGCACCGGGAACCAGGGGCTCGCTCAGCATGCCGTCGACGTCATGGGCGCCGCCCCGGTCGGCCGCCGTCACCTCGACGGCGGTCTGCACCGGCTGTCCGAGGTCGGCCGACGGCAGGTCGACGACCGTCAGGCGCACGTAGTAGCTGCCCGGCAGTGGGTCGTTCGCCCACGGCTCGGACCAGGCGCGGACGGTCCGCAGGACGCAGGAGAGTTCGACGGTCGACGCGTCGGCGGCCGCCTTCCTGGTCTGGTGGCCGTACATGCAGGCCTGTCGGCGCCGCAGCCCGTCGTACACATCGACCTGCCACGTCGACACGCCGTGCCGGGTGGTGCTCTCGGGCAGGGTGACCGTCGCCTTGACGGTGGCGCGCTGTCCCGCGTCGGCCGGGAACACCCAGTACAGGTAGTCACCCGTGGACGCCCCGGCGGTGGCGCGCTGGCTCGGCTGGATCGCCGTCGCGGTACGGAAGGTGGTGCCCGCCTCCGTGGGACCCGCACCGCCGTCGGACGCGCTCGGGCTCGGGCTCGCCGACGGGTCGTCGGCCGCGGCCGACCCCGCCGCCGTCAACAGGGCCGTCCCGGCCAGCAGGGCACCCGCGAGTACCCGTCGTGTACGCACCATCAGTTGGTCCTCCATACGGCGATGCGCCAGCGCGAGATCCAGCCGAAGAGCAGACCCGCGATCAGTCCGGTCAGGACGAGTACGCCCAGGAGCCACCAGCCGCGGCCGAGACCGAACGCGGCGGCATCGGCGGCGTCGTCCGGCGCGTCCACCACGTCGATGGTCAGCTCGACCGGCATGCCCGGCGAGGTCTTCACCGATGCCGGGGCCGAGAAGGAGTTGCTGAGCTGCAGGCAGACGGTCTCCGCGACCGGCTCGTCCCCGCTGTCCGTGCCGTCCTGCGCGGGCTTGGGATAGCGCAGCCCGGACGAGATCGCATCGGTGCGACCGGTGCCGGACTCCGAACCCCTGACGATCTCGCGACCGTGCACGGTCACCGCGCGCAGCAGCACGCCGTAGTCGTTGTTGACGGCGCGGTCCGCGGACACGCTCACCGAGGCGCGCAGCTCCTGGCCGGGCAGTACATCCACCCGGTACCAGCGGTGCTCGCCGAACTTCTCGCGGTCGGTGTAGAGACCCGCCTTGAGCTGAGGCGCGGCGGAGCAGCTGTCCGCGCCCTCGGTGGCCACGGGGGTGACGACGGGCTCGGCAGCCCGGTCCACCAACTGCTTGACCCGACCGGAGAGTTCATCGGTGTGCTGGACGGCGGTGTAGGTGCCGCCGGTAGCCTCGGCGATGCAGGTCAGCTGCTCGCGGATCTTGGCGTTCGGCACCAGGCCCAGCGTGTCGATGACCAGGTGGATGCCGCGGGCGGCGATGTCGCGCGCCACCTCGCACGGGTCGAGCGGGCCGCAGGTGTCCTCGCCGTCGCTGATCAGCACGATCCGGCGGGTGGAGTCGCCGCCTTCGAGATCGTCGGCGGCGCCCAGCAGGGCGGGCCCGATCGGGGTCCAGCCGGTGGGGGCCAGCGTCGCGACCGCGGTCTTCGCCTCCACCCGGTCGAGCGGGCCGACCGGGTAGAGCTGCTTGGTGTCCTTGCAGCCGACCTTCCGGTCGTCGCCCGGGTAGTCGGCGCCGAGGGTCCGGATGCCGAGCTGCACCTGCTCCGGAACCGCGTCCAGGACCTCGTTGAACGCCTGCTTCGCCGCGGCCATCCGGGACTGGCCGTCGATGTCACGGGTCCGCATGGAACCGCTGACGTCGAGCACCAGCTCGACCTTGGGGGAGGCTTTGGTGGGGGGTTCATCGGCGGCGGCGGGGAGGGCCGTGCCGAGCCCGGCGGTCAGGGTGGCGAGCAGGATGCCCACCCCGACCGTCAGCCTTTTTCTTATGATCATCGCCGGATACTAGTGAAGATCACATGCCACCCCCAAACCGGACCGGGGCTGCCGGGATGCCGTTGTCCCGGGCCGGCGGGGGCGAGTGACAGTCGGTCAGCGGTCGTTGCAGGATGTGGCGGCGGGTTGGCTACCGGTCTCCGCCGAGCAGCGGTCCGGCGGCCCGCTCCAGCACCGAGTTGACCCCGTTCCAGGTGTCCATGTCCCGTGCCATGGGCGGCAGTTCGGTGTCCGCCTCGGATTCCCCGTCGGCATTCCAGCCGGTGGCGATCGTGACGGGGTCCTCGCCGCAGGCCGCCGCCGCGGCGAGCGCGGCCGCTCCCAGGGCCACCAGTTCGCCGCTGCCGGGCACGATCACAGGCCGCCCCGACAGCCGTCGTACCGTCTCCACCCAGGTGCGCCCCTGCGTGCCGCCGCCGATCAGGCGCAGTGGGCGGGCGGCGACCTCGGGGTCGGCCGGGTCGAGCCCGCAGGCCCGCAGCAGCTCGTCCAGGGCGCGCAGCACGGTGACGACCGCGCCTTCGTAGGCGGCGCCGAGCAGTTGCTGCGGGGTGGTGTCGTGCCGGAGTCCGGTGAGCAGGCCGGAGGCGGTGGGCAGATCGGGGGTCCGCTCGCCGTCGAGATAGGGGAGGAGCACCGCCTCGCCGCCGGGTGCCGCGTCGTTGCGGTCCAGGCCGAGCAGGGCGGCGACCTTGTCCACGGCGAGGGTGCAGTTGAGCGTGCAGGCCAGCGGGAGGTACGTGCCGTCGGCCGCGGCGAAACCGGAGAGCGCCGCCGACGCGGGCCGGGTCCGGGAGGCGGCGAAGACCGTACCCGAGGTGCCGAGGCTGAGAACGGGGTGGTCCAGCAGTCCGGCGCCGCCGAGACCGAGGCCGACGGCGGCACTCATGTTGTCGCCCGTGCCCGCCGCCACGGCGATCCCGGCCGGCAGGCCGAGCGCCTGCGCCGCCTCGTCGGTCAGCGAACCGGCGCGGGACGCACCCGTCTCGGCCACCCCGGGCAGCAACGCGGCATCCAGGCCGAGCAGTTCGAGCAGCTCGGGGTCGTACGCGCCGGTGGCGGTGGAGTACCAGCAGGTGCCCGACGCGTCGCCGGGGTCGGTGACGGCCGCACCCGTCAGCCGTTCGGTGAGGAAGTCGTGGGGGAGACGGATCGCGGCGGTCGAGGCGGCGGCCTCCGGCTCGTTCTCACGCAGCCACTGCCACTTCGACGCGGTCATCGCAGCCACCGGAACCGATCCGGTGCGGGCGGTCCAGGCGTCCGCACCGCCCAGCGCGGCGGTGAGGGCGGCGGCCTGCGGGGCGGAGCGGGTGTCGTTCCACAGCAGGGCCGGGCGCAGCGGGCGGCCCGCACGGTCGAGGACGACCAGGCCGTGCTGCTGACCGGCGACCGCGATGCCGGTGACGGCCGCGGCGGGCACGCCGGACTCCTTCAGGCCGGCGGCGACGGCGGTGCGCAGCGCCTGCCACCACACCCCGGGGTCGGTCTCGCGGGCCCCCGCCTCGCCCGTGACGACATGCGGGGCGCGTCCGACGGCGAGCAGCCGGCCGGTTGCGGCGTCGACGAAGGCCGCCTTGGTGGACTGAGTAGAGCTGTCCACGCCGATGACGACGGTACGCGGCGGCATGGGGTTACCTCATTCTCGCGGTGCGGGGGGCCACGGAGGACGGGAGGGCTGGTGCGATTTATTTGGTCGCGCGGATGACAAATTACGCGATCGAGCCCGCCCGGAACAGGGGGCACCCTCGATTCCCGGTGGTGGGGGGTTTACGTCTCCGTCAGGTGCCGTGCATGATTAGTCATGACACTGAACAAATAGGGGTTCGGCGGCCTCCACCGGCTGTGGACCCGACGGCATCGAAGGTGGTCGGACCATGACGGAACGCTTCAAGCCCACCCCGGGGGACAAGTTCACCTTCGGCCTGTGGACCGTGGGCTGGCAGGGGCGCGACCCGTTCGGCGACGCGACCCGCGCGGCGATCGACCCCGTCGAGACCGTGCAGCGCCTCGCCGAGCTGGGTGCGTACGGGGTGACCTTCCACGACGACGACCTGATCCCGTACGGCTCGTCGGACACCGAGCGCGAGAGCATCGTGAAGCGGTTCCGGCAGACGCTGGACGCGGCCGGGCTCGTCGTGCCCATGGCGACGACGAACCTCTTCACCCACCCCGTCTTCAAGGACGGTGGGTTCACCGCCAACGACCGGGACGTACGCCGGTACGCGCTGCGCAAGACCATCCGCAACATCGACCTCGCCGTCGAGCTGGGCGCCACCACCTATGTGGCGTGGGGCGGCCGCGAAGGCGCCGAGTCGGGCGGAGCGAAGGACATCCGGGTCGCTCTCGACCGGATGAAGGAGGCCTTCGACCTGCTCGGTGACTATGTCGTAGAGCAGGGCTATGACCTGAAGTTCGCCATCGAGCCCAAGCCGAACGAGCCGCGCGGCGACATCCTGCTGCCGACCATCGGCCACGCCCTCGCCTTCATCGAGCGCCTGGAGCGCCCGGAACTCGTCGGCGTCAACCCGGAGACCGGCCACGAGCAGATGGCCGGGCTGAATTTCCCGCACGGCATCGCGCAGGCCATCTGGGCGGGCAAGCTCTTCCACATCGACCTCAACGGCCAGTCCGGCATCAAGTACGACCAGGACCTGCGCTTCGGCGCCGGTGACCTGCGCCAGGCTTTCTGGCTCGTCGACCTGCTGGAGACCGCCGGATACCAGGGCCCGCGCCACTTCGACTTCAAGCCGCCGCGGACCGAGGACTACGACGGTGTCTGGGCGTCGGCCGCGGGCTGCATGCGCAACTACCTCATCCTCAAGGAGCGCGCCGCCGCCTTCCGCGCCGACCCGGCGGTCCAGGAGGCGCTGCGCGCGTCCCGGCTCGACGAGCTGGCCCGGCCGACGGCGGAGGACGGCGTGGCGGGGCTGCTGGCCGACCGCTCGGCGTTCGAGGACTTCGACGTGAACGCGGCGGCCGAGCGCGGCATGGCGTTCGAGGTGCTGGACCAGCTGGCGATGGACCACCTGCTCGGGGTCCGCTGACAGCACGGGCTGATGCTGCGGGGCCGTGCCTGTGCCAGGCGGGTGCGTCTCTGCGTTCGGGTCCGGGTCGTGCCTGTGTCAGGCAGGTCCGCCCCCGCGTTCGAGTCCGGGTCGTACCTGTGCCAGGCGGGTGCGGCCCGGCGTTCGAGTCCGGGTCGTACCTGTGTCAGGCGGGTGCGGCCCGGCTCCGGTTTCAGCCCGCCACCCGCGCCGCGTACGCCACCGGGTCGGTCAGTACGTCCTGCGTCACCAGCGCCGCCGCACCCCGTGCCGCGTCGCCCGCGACCGACGAGGCACGCAGCCGGCCGCCGCGCGGGGACCACAGCCCGGACACCACCCGGCCCGTCAGCTCCTCGTCGACGGGCGGCGACAGCCACGGCATCAGGCCCCGGTATATCCCGCCGAGCACCACCGCGTCCGGGTCGAGCAGATTCACGGCCCCGGACAGCACCCGCCCCAGCATCCGGCCCGCCTCCACCACGGCGGCCACGGCCCGCTCGTCCCCGGCCAGGGCGCGCCGCTCCAGCTCGGCCACCCCGATGCCGCTGCCGGTCTCCTCGATCCCGGCCGCCCGCAGCAGTGCCGCCTGTCCCGCGTACTGCTCCAGACAGCCGCGCGAACCGCACCGGCACTCCGGCCCCTCCGCGTCCACCACCACATGCCCGATCTCACCGGCGAACCCGTGCGCACCGCGCAGCAGTTCACCGTCGATGACCAGGGCGCCACCGACGCCGATCTCGCCCGTCAGATACAGAAAGCTGCGGATCTCGTCGAGCCCGCCGAACCAGAGCTCGGCCAGCGCCGCCAGATTGGCCTCGTTCTCCGAACTCACCGGAAGTTCCGGGTGGCCGGGGCGCAGCGCGGTGAGCGACGCGGCGAAGAGTTCCTCCGCCGGGACCTGATTCCAGCCCAGGTTGGGCGCCTGGCGCACCGCGCCGCCGGACACCAGTCCGGGCAGCGCCAGGGCCGCCCCGACCGGGAACAGCTCCTGTTCGGCCGCCGAATCCAGGGTGCGGGCCGCGATCCGGGCCGCCCGTGCCAGCACTTCGGCGGGCGGAGCGCCCCGGTTGTCGAGGTGTTCCGTCAGCCGGACCCGGCCGGTACCCGCCAGGTCCACGACACAGACCGACACGTAGTCGATGTTGACCTCGACGCCGAGCCCGGCGGGGCCGGTGCGCGCCACCTTGAGTGCGGTGCCGGGGCGCCCGGCCTGCCCGCTGAATGTCTTGCCGGACTCGGTGAGGAACCCACTGTTGAGCAGCTGTTCGACCAGCGAGGACACGGCGGCGCGGGTCAGCCCCACGCGTGCGGCCACCCCGGCCCTGGTCGCCTCGCGCTCGCCCTCGTCGCGGACGGCCCGCAGCACCAGACTGAGGTTGCTCCGTCGCACGGTGTCCTTGTCGGCCTTGGGCCCCAGCGTCGTGAGGTTGCTCTTCATATCGCTGCTGAGCCTATGCGATTCCGCACGTCAGTACGGTCCGGAGTGGGCACCGGTTCCCCGCGCGGCATGCGGCGGAACCTGCCGTGTGCGAGGTGTGGTCCGCGACCCCGTGGTGACCGGGTGTGGTCGCCGACGTGCCGTTCGCCGCAGCGACGCGTTCACGCTCGATGGCAGCCCCGCAGACGGAAACGTTGCCCCGGCGCGTCCACAGCCGGTCGTCGTCCGCCGGACCGCATCAACCGGGGCGTGGTGGCCGCGTACGCGTGTACGGGACCGCCACGCCCCGGCCCACCGGCTCATGCCGTGGCGCCGCGCTCCTTCAGCATGTCGGCCATCAGCCTGATCTCCGACTGCTGGCCCAGGACCATGCCCGCGGCCAGGTTCCTGATCTCGTCCGTACCCGCCGCGTCGGCCGCCGCCTGCGCCATCTCCGCACCGGCCCGGTGATGCACGGTCATCAGGCGGAGAAACCGCACCTCGGCGTCCTTGCCCTTCGCCGCCCGCAGCGCGTCCAGTTCGGTGTCGGTCGCCATGCCCGGCATCAGCGAACCGTCGCCCCTGGGGGCGACGGTGTGGCCCATCCACTCCATCGGCGGGCGGCCGGAGCTCTTGGCGCGGCCCCACATCTCCAGCCAGCCGAGCATCATGCCGCGCTGATTGGCCTGCGTGTTGATGATGTCGTACGCGAGCCGCCGCACGTCCCCGTCGGACGTCCGGTCCCGGACGATGAACGACATCTCGACCGCCTGCTGATGGTGGATCGACATGTCACGGGCGAAACCCACATCGACCGACGTCTCCGCGGGCACGGCCGACCGGGCCGCTCCCTGCGGGAGGGACGACGAGGACGGCCGTACGAGCATGAGTGCCACCAGCCCCAAGGCCAGCAGCAGCAGCGCAGCACCCGCCAGCACCATCGGCCGCGGCGCGCGGACCGAGGACGTCACTTGGCGATCCCGCCGGTGCAGGCGGCGCCCGGCTCCGGTGTCTGCGGACCCTGGACGTGCTTGGTGAAGAACTGCGCCACGCGTGCGTCGGTCGCGCTCTTCACCGTGACCTGCTTGCCCCAGGCGCTGAGGATCAGCGGGGCGTCCTGGTCCTTCACAGGGCTCATGAGCGAGTACGGGGTCTTGGCGACGCGGTCCGCGAGCTTCTTGATGTCGGCGGGCTGCGCCTTGTCGTTGTACGTGACCCAGACCGCGCCGTGCTCCAGCGAGTGGACGGCGTTCTCGTTCGGGATCGCTTCGGTGTAGACGTCGGCGTCGCAGTTCATCCAGACCGGGTTGTGGTCGCCGCCGACCGGCGGGTTCATCGGGTAGTCGACCGGCTTCTCGACATGGTCCCGGGTGAGCTTGTCCCAGCTCCGCTCGCCCGTGACCGGGGAGGACTTGGCCTTCTCCTCGGCCCGGTCCTGCTTGTCGGCTGCGGACATCAGATAGCCGCCGCCCGCGACGAGCGCGGCGACGACGGCGACGGAGGCGGAGATGGTGATGATGCGGGTCCGGCGCTCGCGGGCCCGCTCCTTGCGGCGGGCCTCCTCGAGCTTGGCGCGGCGCTCGGCG
Source organism: Streptomyces sp. NPDC048496 (assembly GCF_043200055.1). Lineage (NCBI taxonomy): Bacteria > Bacillati > Actinomycetota > Actinomycetes > Kitasatosporales > Streptomycetaceae > Streptomyces > Streptomyces sp. NPDC048496. Next base: position 88,199 of record NZ_JBICXB010000014.1, read on the forward strand.
GCAGGGGTGTTCTGCTTGTTGGTGGAAGCCATGGAGAGTCCTCGGGTTCAACACGATGTACGGAAAGAGGGCAGCGCGGGAGAACAGGCCCTGCTTCTAGATCCGTTGAACCTGAAGGCGGAGATGGTCGACGGCGCCCACGGCGTCGTTGGAGGGGCCGCGGATACCGGCGGCGCCGGCGAGCCGGCCGACCGGAGCGGTGACTGCCGAGCCGAGGAGCGCGACAGGTGCGGCCTGGGCGGGCAGCACGACGGGTGTCGCGTGCTCCGAGACACCATGGCAGGAACTGCTGACGCCCCGGCGGTTCGTCTCCAGCATCGATCAGTACCTGACCCACAAGCTGGAGATCCGTGACGCGTGCGGGCGGCCGCAGCTGCTGCTGACCCGGCCGGCGAAGTTCATCAAGTCCCGGGTCATCGTGCAGCGCCCGGACGGGCGGCCGGTCGGTCGGCGAGATCATGCAGCAGAACTTCATGGGCAGGATCAACTTCGCCATCATGGTGGACGGTCAGCAGATCGGTGCCATCAAGGCGGAGAACTGGCGCGCCTGGAACTTCGCGATCGTCGACCACAACGACGCCGAGATCGCCCGGATCACCAAGACCTGGGAAGGCCTCGCGAAGACGATGTTCACGACGGCGGACAACTACGTGCTGCAGATCCACTACCAGCTGCCCGAACCGCTGCTCAGCCTCGTCGTGGCGACGGCCCTGACCGTGGACACGGCCCTGAAGCAGGACGCCCGCGGCCTCGGCTGACGGGATCCCGCCGCACGCGGCAGCCTGCGGCCCCGTATGTTCGCGTACGGGGGGCAGGCATGTACGCACGCCGTCGGACGGCGCTGCCCCTCGTCAATGTCCCGGTGGGAGGGTGACGGGCAGGCCGTACCTGACGCAGCCCCACATGCTGCCCGGACGCCTCTCGGGCGCCGCGCGGCCTGAACTCCGCCGGTCGCGGACGATCCGCTCCGGGGGCCGCGGCGGTACACCGGCGCCCCGCCGTCCTCGCGGCCTTCTCCGGCGGTCGGGCGTCGGCACCTGCGGCGGGCGGACTCCGAGGAGAAGGCCCGTGACCGGATCGGGCAGGCCCTCGGGACTGGTGGGCGCATGTCAGTAGTCGCGTAAGACTTTCCGCGGCCCGACCGGCAGCTGGGCCACGGGCTGGGGCACTTTCCCCCTCGGCGCCCGCCGGCGCGTCGAGGAACGGGCTTACGGCCGCGGCTGGGAAGCGGAATACCCCCGCACCGCCTGGCGGCTGCGCCATTTCGGCATCGTCCACTCGCACACGTCGACGATCACCTTCGAGAAGATCACCCAGCCCTCGCTGCGAGACCTGACCAAGCGCTGGTCACGCTGGCGCCTGTCCAGCGGCATCAACGCCAGCATCGTACGCACGGGAGTGCGCATGATCGCTCGCTTCTCCGCCTTGCTTCCGGCAGAGGTGACCGGACCGGCCCAGATCGACCGCGCCCGGCTCGAACGCTACTTGGCTGATCGTCACGCCGCGATGGGCGGCGGCTCCGTTCAAGGAGCCGCCGTTCCCGCTTGCTGCAGGCTCCTGCGGCTGAGCGCTCCTCCGATGCCTCGCTGCACGCGCGCCTGGAGGCAGCCCCGGACCGGAATCGGCAACTCACAGAAGAGAATCAGCGTCTGCGTCGGCAGCTCGTTCACGCGCTCGGTGACCAGCGGGCATTCGCACGCACAGGTGACGGTGGCCAGCCCTGATTCCCCGTCATCCGCAACAGCGGTACCTGTGCGAACGCGCCCCACGCTTAATATTCCTATGGGGCCTAGGCTATACCTAGACTCCCTAGGATCTTGAGGAGGGCGTATGGTGCGGGCCGGGCTGACAGCGGAGCGAGTGACGATCGCGGGCGCTGAACTGGCGGATGAGGTCGGGCTCGACCACGTGACCATGTCACAGGTGGCGCGGCGGCTCGGAGTGAAGGACGCGAGCCTCTACACGCACGTCCGAAGCCTGGAGGACCTGCGCGGACGGATCGCGCTTCTGGCGGCGGACGAGAAGACCATCCGTATCGCGGAGGCAACCGCCGGGCGAGCGGGCAAGGACGCGCTGGTCGCGTTTGCCAACGCCTGGCGGGAGTACGCCCACACGCATCCGGGCCGCTACATGGCGACGCAGACCCCGATCCAGATCGACCCTGAGCTGGCCGCAAATGCGCCCGGACTACGGCGTGCGGTCGAGCTGACCTACGGCATGCTCCGCGGCTACGGACTGGCCGAGCCCGACCTGACCGACGCGGTCCGGTTGCTGCGCAGCACGTTCCACGGGTTCGTCGCCCTGGAAGCCGCGGGCGGGTTCGCGCACGAGCGTTCGCCACAGCACTCCTGGGTTCGCGCCCTCGACGCCCTGCACACCCTCCTGGAGCACTGGCCCCCGTCCCGAGAAGGAGACTCCGCATGACCGACCCGACCATCGGCAGCCTGCGCGTGAACGGCGCGACCCTGCACTACGAAGTGCGCGGCCAGGGCCCGCTCCTACTGCTGATCCCCGGCGGGACGGGCGGCGCGGCCTCCTTCGGCAGCATCGCCGACGACCTGGCCACCGAATACACCGTCGCGACCTACGACCCGCGCGGCATGTCCCGCAGCACACTGGACGATCCCGAGGCCGAGCAGCGAGTGGCCGAGCACGCCGATGACGCTTTCCGGATGCTGGAACTGCTGTCGCCCGATGAGCCCGCCCGGGTGTTCGGCGCCAGCTCGGGCGCGATCGCCGCCCTGCATCTGCTCACCACCCATCCCCAACGCCTCGAACGTGTCGTGGCGCACGAGCCGCCGGTAGTGGAGGTCCTGCCGGACGCCGCCGAACACCGCGCGCTCATCGTGCGCGTGCAGGCAACGTTCCACACTCAGGGGCTCATGCCGGCGATGGCCGTATTCGCTGCGGGTCTGAAGAAGGACGTCGACACCACCGAGCCGAAGGCTGAGATCAAGCTTCCGCCGCAAGCGGCGGCACGGGCCGAGCAGACGATGGCCGACCTGCCCTACTTCGTCGAGCGCATCGTGCCCAGCTTCATGTCCTACGCCCCAGACCTCCAACGGCTGGAGGCGCTATCGGACCGGCTCGTGCTCGCCTGCGGCCAGGACTCACGCGGCGAGCTACCCTACCGTCCGGCCGTTTTCCTGGCCGAGCGTCTCGGCACGGAACTCCAGCACTTTCCAGGCGGGCACACCGGCTTGACCACGCACCCCGCCGAGTTCGGCGAACGCCTTTGGAAGGCCTTCCGCGCCTAGACCTGAATCCCGCTCGCCCTGGTCAACCCCACCGAAGCTGGTCACTGAACGTCACATCTGCAACGAGCCGTCCCTGAGGCCGGCGACGGTGCCGTCCGGAACATCGGGCAGAACGTCCTCGGCCTTGGCGTTCGTCGCGGACATGTGCTGCTCCCTGACCCGCTCGACGGTGGTGAAGGTGCCGTCGGAGGTGGCACCGCCGCCGAGCGCCTTCTCGCACCAGGCGGCACGTTGCGCGGTCGACCTGGTCGTGGTGTCCTCGCGCCACAGCGCGACAAGCCGTTTGCGGCTGTCCAGGAACCGCAGCGTCCGGGTGGCCGAGCCGTCCGGCTGCCCCACGGTGACGTAAGCGGCGCGTGCGACCACGTGCAGGAGATCGGGGCCGGGCGTGGTGAGCCTCGGGCAGGACTGAAACCGTGGCGGAGCCGACTCGGCGCTGAACAAGCCGTCCGCCCGCAGCCTGAAGGTGCCGCCGGCCAGCGGGCCGCAGGCCCTGTTCACCTGCCATCCGTTCGCCGCGCGGGTGAACCAGTCGTTCAGGAGAGCGACTTCGTCGGTCGAGTAGTTGGGGAGGAGGCCGGTGAGGCGGGTGCACGTACTGTACGGCTCGTAAAGGGCCTGGACGTGGGTGATCGCGGACGGCTGGGCGGCGACGACGCGGTCGAGTGGCTGCAGTACGCCGTACTCGTACTGGCCGACCTTGATTCCGGCTGGTCGTGTGTCGGGTTGCGGAAGATGAGACCTGCCCGCTCGGCCCAGGTGAACAGCGAGCAGCCGGTGGCGTCCTACGAACAGGAGTACGGGCCCGCGCGAAGGCTTCGCGCGTTCCTCAACCCCTGGCCGCGGCCAGGGGTTGGGCGCCAGGCTTTAACCCGAACAACGGTATCCGTTGTGAAACACGTCACCCCCAACGAATATCGTCAGATCAGTGGCTTGAAATCGCCAACATCGATAGCGTCTGCCAGCATGACTGAGGAGACACGAGGCACCCTCCTGCCCGTCACGGAGCGCACCCGCCATCGACGCCTGCGGGAGCAGGGCAGCCGGAGCCGGGCGGATCTCGACGCCATCCTGGACACGGGGTTCCTGTGCCATCTCGGCGTGGTCGTCGACGGCGCCCCGATGGTGGTCCCGACCGTGTACGGAGCGGATGAGAGCACGGTCTATTTTCATGGCTCGGTGGCAAGCCGGAGCCTGCTCGCCGCGCCGAACGCGTCGGTGTGCCTGACCGTCACGCACGTCGACGGCCTCGTCCTGGCGCGCTCGGTGTTCGAGCACGGGGTCAACTACCGCAGCGCGATGATCTACGGCATACCGCGAGCCGTGACCGACCCCGAGGAGAAGCTCTACGGCTTGCGCTGCCTCACCGAGCACGTCGCCGCGGGCCAGTGGGGCTACGCACGCCTCCCCAACCGCAAGGAACTCGCGGCGACCGCACTGCTGGCACTCCCTCTCGACGAGGCCTCCGTCAAGGTGCGCACCGGTCCGCCGGACGACGGCGACGGACCCGACGCCGAACTGGGCCTATGGGCGGGCGTTCTCCCCATGCGTACGGAATGGGGCGAACCGGAACCGGACCCGGCGCTCTCGGAGCACGTCCCCGTACCGCCCCACATCGTCCATCTCGGCACTCAAGCCGTCCCGCTCGTCAGCCGCCGCACCTGACCAGAGAGAGAAGCCCCTGGCCACGGGGACGGCGTCTCAACGGGGCTCAGGAGAACTCACGGCATGTCGCACAGTCGCGGGTGAGCAGCTGCGGTTCCACGGCGGTCAGGTCGGGGGTGTCGGTGATGCCGCCGATGGCGGCCCGTCAGGCACGGTTCGGTGCCGGCTCCGGTTCGGAAGGAAGCGTGCCGCGCGGCGGAGCAGCAGCGGGGGAGCGGCGGCCGGGCCCTCCGTACGGTGGTGCAGCAGGCAGTCAGGAGGGAAAGTCATCGGCGGTCCAGTGCGCGGTCGGTGAGGGGGCCCGCGGATCCGGTGTACCGGGCGGGGTCGGTCAGTTCGGCCAGATCGAGACCGGCGAGCTCCGGCTCCTCGTCCAGGACGTCGAAGAGCACATCGGAGAGGTCGGTCGTCTCGGACCGGGCCCGGTCCGCCGCGCCCGCCAGGACGTCCTTGGCGCGGGCCCGGCCGATGCGTTCGGCGAAGGCGGCGGCCAGCCGCTCCGAGACGATCAGACCGTCGGTGAGGTGGAGGTTCTCCAGCATGGCGTACGGGACGATCCGCAGCCCCGCCGCGAGTTCGGCGCCGTCCCGCGCGGCGCCGCCGACGAGCCGCAGAAGATCGCGCAGCGGCTCCCACTCGGCGTGCCACGCCCCGGCGGGCCGCTCGTCCTCGGCGGCCAGCGAGCCGTACAGCGTGGCCGCCAGGCCGGGCGCCCGGCGGGCGGCGGCCGCGATCAGCGTGGCGCGCACGGGATTCGCCTTGTGCGGCATGGCGGACGAACCGCCGACCTGGCCCTCCTCGACCTCGCCGATCTCGGTACGGGACAGCGTGAGCACATCGGCCGCTGTCTTGCCGAGCGCGCCCGCGGTGAAGGCGAGCGCCCCGGCGAGATCGGCGACCGGGGTGCGCAGGGTGTGCCAGGGCAACACCGGTTCCACCAGGCCGAGTTCGCGTGCGTACGCGGTGACGAGGGCGAGTCCGTCCGCGCTCTTCTCCTCGAAGGAGAAGGCGGAGAAGGCGGCCAGGGTTCCCGCCGCACCCCCGAGTTGGGCGGGGAGGGAGTCCCGTACGGCGGCCAGCCGGTCCCGCGCGTCGAGGATCAGCGCACGCCACCCGGCGGCCTTGAGCCCGAATGTGGTCGGCACGGCGTGTTGCGTGAGCGTACGGCCCGCCATCGGTGTGTCGCGGTGCGCGGCGGCATGCCGCGCCAGCTCGTCCGCCGCCCGCACCAGATCGTCGAGCACCCCGGCCAGGGTGCGTGAGGCGACGAGCATCGCCGCGGTGTCCAGGATGTCCTGGCTGGTCGCACCCCGGTGCACATACGGCCGCACCTCCTCGGGCACCGCTGCCGTGAGGTCGGCGACCAGGGGGATGACCGGGTTGCCGCCGGAGCGCGCCCGGAGCGCCAGGTCCCGTACGTCGAAGCGGTCGGCGTCCGCCGCCTGCGTCACCACCCGCCCGGCCTCCGCCGGGGCGAGCCCGCATGCGGACTGGGCGCGGGTCAGCGCCGCCTCGGCGTCGAGCATCGCCTGCAGGACGGCGCGGTCGCCGGTGCTGGTCTCGGCGGGGGAGCCGGCCCGCCCGGGGGCGAGCAGGCCGGCATCGCTCTCGTACGTCACGTGAACTCCAGGAAGACCGTTTCGCCGGCACCCTGCAGGCGGATGTCGAACCGGTGGGTGCGCCGGTCCGTGGGCGTCGCGATCAGTGTGGCCCGGCGTTCGGCGTCCAGCGACTCCAGCAGCGGGTCACCGGCCGGTACGGCGCCGTCCGCGGCCCGCAGGTAGATCCGGGTGTACAGGTGGTGGAGCAGCCCGCGGGCGAAGACGGCGACCGAGAGATACGGGACACCGCCCGGCGGCAGGGTACGTACCGTCCACTGGCCGTCGGCGTCCGTCGGGACGCGGCCGAAGCCGGTGAATCCGACGCCGTCGCGGCCGATGACCCGGCCGGTGACCGGGTCGTGCCGCAGCGAGCCGGGGCGGCCGGTGCGCGAGCCGTCGGGGGCGGGCTGCCAGATCTCGATCAGCGCGTCGGGGACGGGGTCACCGTTGCCGTCGAGCACCAGTCCGTGCACGGTGATCGTGTCCGGATGGCCGAGCGGGGCGATGTCGCCGCCACCGGCGAACGGCAGCGCGTACCCGTAGAACGGGCCGACCGTCTGGGACGGGGTCGGGGCGTGGGTCATCAGTGGTGGCCTTCCTCGATCCAGGTGGCGGACGGTCCGTCGAGAACGATGTCCCAGCGGAAACCGAGCGACCACTCGGCGACCGAACGGTCGTGGTCGTACGTCGCGACGAGCCGCTCCCGGGCGGCCGGGTCGGTGACGGACTGGAGAATCGGGTCGTACGGGAAGATCGGGTCGCCCGGGAAGTACATCTGGGTGACCAGGCGCTGGGTGAACGCCGTCCCGAAGTGTTTTATGGGTGTAATACCCGCTAAGGTGTTTGGGTGAGTGATATGACCATGCGCACCCGGCAGCCCTCCGTCCGTAAACTTCCGCTGGCTCCCGCCCTGCGCCTGGCCCGCCCCTCGGACATGTGGTTCAAGCCGGCGCTGAGCGTGGTGGTCGCCTCCGCCGTGCCGAACCTGGTGCTCTTCGCCTTCGACCGGCTCGACCTCGTCATGTACACGATGGCCGGTTCGCTCTGTGCGCTGTACGGCCACAGCCTCCCGTACGCCCGCCGCGCCCGTACCGTCGCCGGAGTCGTCCTCGGCATGCTCGTCGGCATTGCGATTTCCCTGGTCACGGCCTCGCTCACCGACTCGACGGCCGTACTGATCGCCGTCGGCGCACTCCTCGCGGCCGGGCAGAAGGCGCTCTGCGACGCCACCCGCATCGGGCCTCCCGGGCATGTGATCTTCACGTTCGTCACCTCGGCCGCCCTCTTCGCCCCGCAGCGCCTCGGCCAGGTGCCCGGGCACCTCGCGCTCACCGTGGCGGCGGGCGCGGTCGCCTGGCTGGTCACCGTCGGTCCCGCCCTGATGCGCCGGGAGGGCCCGGAGCGCCGCGCCACGGCCCGCGCGCTGAACGCCGCCGCCGCGTACGCCACCGACCCGGGACACCGCACCCGGCACGCCGCGGCCGCCGCCGTGCACGCCGGCTGGCAGACACTGCTCGCCTCCGGGCGCCCCACCCCCGTACGCCGGGCGCTGGAACGGCTCCTCGTGCACGCCGAAGCCGCCCTCGCAGAAGCTGTCCTCGGGTCCCGCACCGCCGACCCCGACCGACTGCGTGCCTGGGCGGATCAGACCCGGGCCCGCGGACCCGTCCCCACCCCGCCGCCCGCCCCCGGCACCGCCGAGGAGCTCTTCGGGGTCGACGCCGAACGCGCCGCCCGGGGGACCGGCAGCCGCCGCGACGCCCGCCGGACACTGCTGCGCGCGCTCGCCCCCGGCTCCCCGCTGCTGCCCATCGCCGCCCGTACCCTCATCGGCTGCGCCCTCGCCGGATACGTCTCCATGGCTCTCGGTGTCGGCCGCCCCTACTGGGCGATCGTCACCGCGGCCTCCCTCTACCAGGCCAATGTCACGCTCTCCTGGAACCGAGCCCTGCAGCGCACCCTCGGCAACCTCATCGGCGTGCTCGTCTTCGCCGCCGTCCTCCCCGTCACCCGGACGGGGCCGCTGGCGCTCATCGGCTGCTGCCTCTTCTTCAACTTCGCCGCCGAGGCACTGATCACCCGCAACTACTGGCTCGGCTCCATCGCCGTGACCCCGATGGCCCTCCTTGTCGTCGAGTTCGGCGGCACCCATCCGGCCGGTGAACTCATCGGCGACCGGGTCCTGGACACCGTCATCGGCGCCGCCGTCGGACTGCTCGCCGCCATGGCCGTCACCAACCGCCGGGCCGCCGGGCGCCTGGAACGGGCCCTTGCCGCCACCGACCGGGCCCGCGCCCACGCCGCACGGACCCTGGCCGCCCCGGCACCCGCACCCGCCGCACTCGACGCCGCGCGCCGCGCGCTGACGGGATCGCTCGTCGAGCTGCGCGAGGCGGGCGACACCGCGGCGGGCGAATGGTGGCAGCGCGCTCTGCCCGAGGAGCGGGTCCTCGCGGCGGAGCAGGCCGGACACCGTACGCTCGCGGCGACAGCAACACGGCAGGGGCTGATCGTCCCCGCCCAGGAGAACGGAGCGGTGTGACCGACGACATCGTCGCCTCGGTGGTACGGCAGTGGCAGGCCGTCAACCCGGAGCTGGACACCGGACCGATGGAACTCATCGGGCGCATCAACCGCTGCGCCGCCCTGCTCCAGCAGGCGGAGGACGCCCCGCTGCGCTCCGCCGGACTGAGTCGCGCCGAGTTCGACCTGCTCGGCGCGGTGCGCCGTACCAACCGTGAACTCACCCCCGGTGAACTGGCCAGGGAGACGTTCTCCTCCGGCGCCGCCGTCACCAAACGCCTCCGGGGCCTCCAGGAGCGCGGCCTGGTCGACCGCCGCAGCGACGCCCGGGACCGCCGCGTCGCGCACGTCCGTCTCACCGACGAGGGGCGCGCACTGGTCGACCAGCTGCTGCCCCGGCAACTGGCGTACGAACGCACCGTGCTGTCCGGTCTCGACGAGCGGACCCGTGGCGAACTCAGCTCCCAGCTCAGCGAGTTGCTGGTCCAGCTGGAGGGACGCCTCGGCGGGGCCCGGCGCTGAACCACGGCACCGGACCCCGCTCCGCGCGGGTGGACGACGGCCGTCGGACGGCCCGCGGACGAGCGCCGCTTCGTCGCTGCGGTCGGCGGGCGCCGACGCCATCAGGGCGAGCGGTGCCCGTACTCCCTCGGCTGACGGTCCTGCCGGCGGTACGTCCCGTGGTGGGCGCCCGAAGACATGATCGGGGGGTGACGGCTCAGACCGCCGTACAGCCGCCGTCCACGACGAGTTCGGTGCCGGTCACCAAGCGGGCCTCTTCGGAGGCGAGGCAGAGCACGCCGTACGCGATGTCCTGCGGGGCGCCGCAGTGTCCCATCGGCGTGGAGTCCGGCATCCTTCGGGCGCAGGCGGCGGCCTCCGGGGACGGGTCGGCGGAGAGCGACGGTGAGTCCACTGCCGAAGAAGGCGTCCAATTCGCCCTACAGGGCGGGACGGCCGAGGCGTTTTTCGTGACACTTTCGGTGCTCGTCACTCCTTGTGCGCGACTGGATGCGGTGCGTGCAAAAACTGGTGAGTGTATTACCGCGGGGACCCTCGTGCAGAGGGTTGGGTGAATGTGCCGAAGCGCTGTTTCGATCTGACTAAGCTCACGCGCAGTGAAGTCGAGTTGATATGAATTCGAGCGCTTGTTCCGCCATGCCCTACACGTGCGTATGCATCCCGAATCAACCGCCAGAGGTCTTAGATGGCTCGTGTTGAATCACCGCCGATCCACCGAGAAATCCCCCTTGCCCGAGCCGCGTTGCTCCCCGTGCTCCTGGCGGCCGGCGCGACCGCCGCAGCCGCGGCGCTGGTTTCCGGGGCAGCCCGGATACCAGTCGTCTGGTGCGGTGCGGTCGCCACCGTCGTGATCGCCTCGCTCGCCGTCGCGCTGGCCCGTCGCGCCCGCGCGATGCGCAGGCAGCGCGCGGAGTACGAACACCGCCTCGCCTTCCTGGAACGCCGCCTCGCCACCCAGGACGAAGAGACCGTCCGGATCAACAAGGAGCTCCTGCCGGCCGCGATCCACCGGCTCCGCGTGGGCAACTCGCCCGACGAGGTGCTGCGCGACATCGTCGACGCCGACGAGGTCTACCGCGACCTTCCCGACGCCCAACGCGCCCTCGTCCACTCGGTGCTGAGCATCATCGACAACGAAGAGGCGCTGCGCGACTCCGCGCAGCGCGCCTTCGTCAACGTCGCCCGGCGCGTCCAGGCGATCGTCCACCGGCAGGCCAGCGAGCTGCGGGAGATGGAGGAGTACCACGGGCGAAACCCCGATGTCTTCGACGACCTGCTCCGCATCGACCACGGCACCGCGCTGATCGGCCGGCTCGCCGACTCCATCGCGGTACTCGGGGGCGCCCGCCCCAGCCGTCAATGGCCCAAGCCCGTACCGCTGTTCAGCGTGTTGCGCGGTGCCATGTCCCGGATCCTCGAATACCCGCGCGTCGACCTGCACTCGATCGCCAAGGTCGCCGTCGTCGGCACCGCCGTCGAACCGCTCATCCACGCCTGCGCCGAGCTCCTCGACAACGCCACCCGCTACTCGCCGCCACAGACCCGTGTGCACGTCACCGCGGTCGAGGTCCAGACCGGCATCGCCATCGAGATCGAGGACGGCGGCGTCAGCCTCAGCGATGAGGCCCGTGCGCGGGCCGAGAACATGCTCGCCCGGGCCCAGGCCGGGTCCAACATGAACGACCTCGGCGAGTCCCCCCGGCTCGGCATGGCCGTCGTCGGCCGGCTCTCCCGGATGTACGACCTCCAGGTCTCGCTGCGACAGTCCGCGTACGGCGGCGTCCGCGTCGTACTCATCGTGCCCCGTGCCATGATCACCACCGGTCCCGCCCCGGGTATCGCCCACGGCATCGGCGCCACGTCGAGGCCCACCAGCGACATCGACCTGGCAGGCATGAAGCACGTCGTCCCGCCGCGCAGCAAGCACCGCAAGCCTCTCGCACTGGAATCCCGCCCGGCCACCGGACCGGTCGCCTCCGACTCCCGGCCGGTGGCCGCGTCGTCGGCCCTGGGCGACGACGCCCCCGTGGTGACGGAGTGGACCGCGGGCGGACTCCCGCAGCGCCGCAGCCGCGGCCGCGCGCCGCTGGGCTCGCACAATCTCCCCGCGCAGCCCGCCGCCCCACCCTCGGGACAGCGCACCGGTCACGCCAACGGGAGCGACAGCGGCAAGGAGCAGCCCCCCGGGCTCTGGCTCGAGGCCTTCACCAACGCCGTCAACGGCGTGCCGCGGGAGCCCAAGACCGGCGAAGACACCGATGACGCGTGGGACAAGGGAGACCTGAAGTGATCCAGCAGCGGGGAAATATGGACTGGATGCTCAAGGAACTGGCCGACGACGTTCCGGACATCCATCAGATCGTGGTGCTCTCCGCGGACGGCCTGCGCATCGCCCAGCACGGTGGCGACCCCGATGTCGCCGACCGCCTGGCGGCCGCCTGCGCCGGACTGCAGAGCCTGGCGGCCGCCGTCGCCTCCGAAATCCCTTACAGCGACGGTCTGATGAGGCTCGTCGTCATCGAAGTCACCGGCGGATTCTTCTACTTGATGGCCGCGGGGACCGGTGCGTATCTCGCCGTCCTCGCCGGAGAGACGGTGGACGCGGGACTCGTCGGAGCACGGATGCGCGACATGGTCGTCCGGATCGGTGCCCATCTCACGAGCCCGCCGCGCCATGACGGGCAAACCGGATGAGTTCTCTCCGACGAGAACGCCGGGAGGCTGATCCGGTGCTGAGCGATCCGGAGCGGCTGTACGTCATCACCGGCGATCCCGACGGCGGCGAGCGGGCGGCGCTCGACCTGGTCACGATGGTCGTTGCGAAGGAGCAGCCGACGCCGACGGTCCAGCCCGAGCAGGCCGTGATCCTGCGGCTCTGCCAGGCACCGTTATCCGTCGCCGAGATCTCGGCCTACCTCGGCCTGCCGTTCAGCGTGGTGACCTCGCTCCTCACCGAACTTCTCGCGAGCGAACTGATCGAATCGCGCGCGCCCATCGTCCGCGCCACTCTCCCGGACAGGTCCCTTCTCGAAGCGGTGATGCATGGACTTCAGAAACTCTGACACGATCACCGGCCCCAGGACCGAGGACATCCTTCCGTCCACGGCCACGGCCGCCGTGAAGGTGGTCATCGTCGGCGGGTTCGGGGTCGGCAAGACGACCATGGTCGGTTCCGTCAGCGAGATCCGGCCCCTCACCACCGAAGAGACCATGACCCAGGCCGGGGTCGGCGTGGACGACAACTTCGGGGTGGAGAGCAAGACCGCCACCACGGTCGCCATGGACTTCGGCCGGATCAGCATCAGCGAGCAACTGATCCTCTACCTCTTCGGCACCCCGGGCCAGGAGCGCTTCTGGTTCCTGTGGAACGGTCTCTTCGAGGGCGCCCTCGGCGCCGTCGTCCTCATCGACACCCGGCGTCTCGAGGTCAGCTTCGACGTGATCGGACGCCTGGAAGAACGCGGTGTGCCGTTCGTCGTCGCCATCAACACCTTCCCGGACGCCCCGAAGCACCCCGTCGAGGTGTTGCGCAGCGCACTGGACCTGCCGGACGAGGTGCCGGTGATCGACTGCGACGCCAGAATGCGCGGCTCCAGCCGCGATGTGCTGATGACCCTGATGCGCTATCTGCACAGCCTGGCCGTCCCGCTCGCCTGACCACCCCCCGCTCGAACGCCGTCTGATCATTCGCACTGATCCTTGGAAGCCTGATCCCTGGAGCGATCGTGACAACCCCTTTCCCTCACGAGCCCGGAGCGGCCACGGGGCCGGTTCCGCCCCCCGAATGCCCGGCGCATGGACTCGGCGTCGGACCCGGCGGGCTGCGCCGGTTCTACGGCCCCGAGGCCGAGCGGGACCCGGCAGGGCTGTACGACAAGCTGCGCGCCGAACACGGCACGGTGGCGCCGATCCTGCTGCACGGAGACGTACCCGCCTGGCTGGTGCTCGGGCACAGCGAGAACCTGCACATGACCCGCACCCCCTCACAGTTCTCCCGCGACTCCCGGCACTGGCGGGCCCTGCAGGACGGCAGCGTCGCCCCCGACCACCCGCTGGCCCCGATCTTCACCTGGCAGCCGGTCTGCGTCTTCGCCGACGGCGCCACCCACGAGCGCCAGCGCGGCGCGGTCACCGACAGCATCGCGCGCATCGACCACCGCGGCGTCCGCCGACACATCAACCGCTACAGCAACCGGCTCGTCAACGAGTTCTGCCAGGACGGCCGTGTCGACCTGGTCGGTCAGTTCGCCGAGTGGCTGCCGATGATGGTGATGTGCGAGATTCTCGGCATGCCCGAGGAGTGCAACGACCGGATGGTGCAGGCCGCCCGCGACATGACCCGGGGCACGGCGACCGCCGTCGCGAGCAACGCGTACGTGGTCGCCGCACTGAACCGGCTCGTCCGGCGTCGCCGGACCGCACCCGCCGCCGACTTCGCCACCTGGCTCGTCGAGCATCCCGCGGGCATGACCGACACCGAGGTCACCGAGCATCTGCGACTGATCCTCATCGCCGCGTACGAGGCGACCGCCAACCTCATCGCCAATGTGCTGCGGATGGTCCTCACCGACCCGCGGTTCCGGGCCAGGCTCAGCGGCGGCCACATGACGGTGCCGGAGGCGGTCGAACAGACGCTGTGGGACGAGCCGCCGTTCACCTCGGTCTTCGGCCGCTGGGCGGTCGGCGACACGGAGCTGGGCGGGCAGCGGATCAAGGCGGGCGACGCGCTGATCGTCGGCATCGCACCCGCCAATACGGACCCGGTGGTCCGTCCCGATCTGGCCGCCGACATGGAGGGCAACCGTGCACACCTGGCGTTCAGTGGCGGACCGCACGAGTGCCCCGGGCAGGACATCGGACGGGCGATCGCGGATGCCGGCGTCGACGCCCTGCTGATGCGTCTTCCCGACCTCGAACTCGCCGTCGAGGAAAGCGAATTGAATCGGATCGGGAACATCCTGTCCCGGCATCTGCTGGAGTTGCCGGCCGACTTCGCGCCACGCTCGCCGAAGGACGACGAGCCGCCGCCGACGGGGCGGCGCACACCGCCGCGCGAGGACTGGGAGGTGCAGTCACCGGTCCCGCACACGACGCCCGTGTCCGTTCCGGCGGGGGTGGCTGCGCAGACCGGGCAGAGCCACGCCGACGGGGAGCGGACCGATGCATCGCCCCATGGCGCGTCCGTCGGCCGGATCCCGCAGCAGCGCGGGCCGGCCGCACCGGCACGGCTGTGGCGTGCGGTGACACGGTGGTGGAGCGGCTACTGACCGTGCCGTCCGCGGGACGGCACGCGTGACGGTCCGGTGGCCCGGGGCCTCTGGCTCCGGGCCACCGGTCTGCGCGATGCCGCCGTGGTGGCTGGCACGGCGCGGGCACAAGGTCCCCCGTACCATGCGGAAGCGTGAAGCTGACAATTCTGGGCGGCGGCGGATTCCGGGTCCCACTCGTGTACGGGGCGCTGCTCGCCGACCATGCAGAGGGCCGTGTCACCGCCGTCACCCTGTACGACACGGACGCCGGCCGGCTCACCGCCATTGCCCGCGTCCTCGCCGATCAGGCCGAAGGGGTGCCGGACGCACCCGCCGTCCTTGCCACGACCGAGCTCGACGAGGCACTGCGCGGCGCCGACTTCATCTTCTCCGCCATCCGGGTCGGCGGTCTCGAAGGACGTGCCGCCGACGAAAGGGTGGCCCTCGACGAAGGCGTGCTCGGGCAGGAGACGGTGGGCGCGGGCGGCATCGCGTACGGACTGCGCACCGTCCCCGTCGCCGTCGACCTTGCCCGGCGCATCGCCCGGCTCGCCCCGCACGCCTGGGTCATCAACTTCACCAACCCGGCGGGTCTGGTCACGGAGGCGATGTCCCGGCACCTCGGCGACCGGGTCATCGGCATCTGCGACTCCCCGGTGGGCCTGGGCCGCCGGATCGCCCGGACCCTCGGCGTCGACCCCGAGCGGGCCCGGATCGACTATGCCGGCCTCAACCACCTGGGCTGGGTCCGCGGGCTGCACGTCGACGGCCGCGACGAACTGCCGCGCCTGCTCGCCGACCCGCAGCTGCTCGGCTCGTTCGAGGAGGGAAGGCTCTTCGGCACCGACTGGCTGCAGTCACTCGGTGCGATCCCCAACGAGTACCTGCACTACTACTACTTCAACCGGGAAGCCGTCCGCGCCTACCAGGATGCGGAACAGACCCGTGGCGCCTTCCTCCGCGACCAGCAGGAGGGCTTCTACGCCCGGATGAAGGACCCGGCCGCTCCTGCCTTCCCGGCCTGGGACCGGACCCGCGCCGAGCGCGAGGCCACCTATATGTCGGAGAACAGAGAGGTCGCCGGGGTCGGCGAGCGCGACGAGAGCGATCTGGAGTCCGGTGGGTACGAGCAGGTCGCCCTCGCACTCATGCGGGCCGTCGCGCGTGACGAACGGACCTCGCTCATCCTCAATGTCCGTAACCGCACCACGCTCTCCGTGCTCGACGCCGACGCGGTCATCGAAGTGCCGTGCCTCGTCGACGCGAACGGTGCCCGTCCCGTCAGCGTCGACCCCCTCCCGTACCACGCCGTCGGACTGGTCACCGCGGTCAAGGCCGTCGAACGCGCCGTCCTGGACGCGGCCGCGAGCGGCTCACGCGCGACCGCCGTGCAGGCCTTCGCACTGCACCCCCTCGTCGACTCGGTCTCGGTCGCCCGTCGGCTGGTCGACGGGTACACGAAGGCCCATCCCGGACTCGCGTACCTGAACCGGCCTTGAGGCCCGGCCCCGCCTCCTGGTACCCGCCTTCGGGCTCGTACGTACGTACGTACGTACGAGCCCGAAGGCGGAGCCGGTGTGCGTCGTCGCTGATCCTCGGCCGGCTCGCTCCGGCATCGGTGGACCGGAAGATTCCGCGTACCCCGCCGATCTTCGCGCTGCGTACGGCGACGAGCCTGCACACGGCGTCGAACTCCTTGCGGAAAAGTCGGTTTCCCGCCCGAGCCCGGTTCCCTACACTGACCAGGAATCGCGCGCTGCCACACCGACGCAGCGCGCGCCGTGACGAGTGAGGGGAGCCCGGCCGTGCGCTATCGCACCGCTGTTGTTGTTCCCCGGTCACGGTATGAGGTGATCCTGGTGTCTTCGTGCGCCCGGTGCCGGCTGCGCGGCCGGAACCGGATGTCCGTGACGAACACCTGACCCCTGTCAGCCCGGTGTCGAGTCAACCGGTCGGGAACATCCCGATGAGGTTGCGCCGCATCAGGGGTTCCCACGTGGCCTGACCGGGCCCATTCGTCCCGGGAATCGCGCTGCCCGCTCCGGATCACCCCGAAAGGCCATGGGCCGTGCGCACCAACCTGAACCGTCGTCTCGCAAGCCGGCTGACCGGCGTGCGTAACCTCGGCATCCTCGCTCACGTCGATGCCGGCAAGACCACCATCACCGAACGGATCCTCTACGTCACCGGGTCCACGTACAAGCGTGGCGAGGTCCATGACGGGACCACCGTCACCGACTTCGATTCCCAGGAACGCGATCGTGGGATCACCATCTTCGCCGCTGCGGTGAGCTGTGCCTGGGACGGCCACCGGATCAATCTGATCGATACCCCGGGCCACGTCGACTTCTCCGACGAGGTGGAGCGCTCGCTGCGGGTGCTGGACGGCGCGATCGCGGTGTTCGACGCTGTCGCGGGAGTCGAGCCGCAGAGCGAGTCGGTGTGGCGGCAGGCCGATCGCCACGGGGTGCCGCGAATCGCCTTCGTCAACAAGCTGGACCGGGCCGGTGCCGACCTCGACACGGCGGTCGAGTCGATCCGGGCACGGTTGCATCCGGCCCCGCTGGTGGTCCAGTTGCCGATCGGAGCGGAGGACGGGTTCAGAGGGGTGGTGGATCTGCTGCGTATGCGGTCGCTGGTCTGGGCCCGCGACACGTTCGAGGAGGGCCCGGTGCCGGAACCGCTTCGCGACGAGGCGAACCGGCGTCGTCGGCTGCTGGAGGAAGCGGTGGCGGAACTCCACCCGGTCGCGCTGGAGGAGTTCTGTGCGGAGTCGACGGTCTCCGCGCAGACTCTGGCCTCCGCGTTGCGCGACCTGACCCGTACCGGTGAGGGCGTGGTGGTGTTGTGCGGTTCGGCGTACCGCAACTGCGGGATCGAGCCGCTGCTGGAGGCCGCCGTGGCCTATCTGCCCTCGCCGCTGGACGTGCCGGCGGTACGCGGCACCCAGGGCGGCGCGGTGCAGGAGCGGGCCGCCGACCCGGCGGCGCCCTTCGCGGCGCTGGTGTTCAAGGTGAATTCGACCGCCACGGGGCGGCTGACGTACCTGCGGGTGTATTCCGGAACGATCGAGAGGGGAGATGCGGTGCTGGACGTCGGCGCGCGGCGCACCGAGCGGATCGGCCGGATTCTGCGGGTCCAGGCCGACCATCACTCGGAGACGGACCGGGCGGTGGCCGGGGACATCGTCGCGGTGGTCGGGCTGAAGTCGGCCCGTGCCGGGGCCACGCTGTGTGTGCCCGCGGCTCCTCTGCTCCTCGAACCGCCGGCCGTCGCCGACCCGGTGGTCTCCGTGGCGGTCGAGGCCCGAAGCCGCACCGATACGGACCGGTTGGTCTCGGCGCTGGCGCGGCTGGTCGAGGAGGATCCCTCGCTTGTGGTCAGGACCGACCGCGAGACCGGCCAGACGGTTCTGTCGGGGATGGGCGAATTGCATCTGGAGGTAGCGGTGGAGAAGATCCGGCGCGCCCATGGACTGGATGTCGGCATCGGTCGGCCGAGGGTGGCCTACCGGGAGACCGTCGCGCGCGGTGTGTCGGGGCTGGTGTACCGGCATGTCAAGCAGGACGGAGGCGCCGGCCAGTTCGCCCATGTCGTCCTCGACACGGAGCCGCTGGAGTCCGCTCCGGACACGTCCGGTGAGGACGGCAGTGGCAGTGCAGCGGACTTCGTGTTCCGGTCGGCTGTCGTCGGTGGCAGGGTGCCGCAGGAGTTCGTCCGGGCGGTGGAGGCCGGCTGCCGGGATGCTCTTGCCGAGGGGCCTCTCGGCGGACACCCGGTGACCGGGCTGCGGGTCACGCTGACCGACGGAGCGACCCATGCGAAGGACTCCTCGGAGATGGCGTTCCGGACGGCCGGCCGGCTCGCACTTCGGGAGGCCCTGCGCGCCGGCGTCATGGTGCTGCTGGAACCGGTGGTCGAGGTCACAGTCACCGTGCCCGACGCCGCCGTGGGCGGGGTGCTCGGCGACCTGGCGGCACGGCGCGGCCGGGTCTCGGGTTCGGTCGCACGGGCGGGTACGGCGGTGATCACCGCGACCGTGCCGCTGGCCGAATTGTTCGGCTACGCGACCCGGTTGCGCAGCCGGACCCAGGGCCGGGGGACTTTCACCACCCGTCCCACCGGCTTCGCCCCGGCGCCCAGCGAGGCGCCCGACGGGATTCCGTCCCGGTGACGCAACGGCCGGCCCCGCCCGAACGAGGGCGGGGCCGGCCCGGCCGTCGTGGTCATGGTGCGGCTCCCAGGCCGTAACGGGGCCGCGGCGACGGTGGCGACGCCTCGGCCCCCTCGGCCGTACCGGCCGGATCAGCCGGCGGGTACCGCGTGCGAACCACCGGCCGCCGCCCAGGACGGCGTCACACCCGTGACCTGGCACACCATCAGAAAGAGCGGAATGGGCGGGGTGTACGGCGTGCGGCTGTCGGGTGCGTGGATCAGGCGCGGCCGCACGGCGGGGACGTACGCGCCCTTGGCGTACGCGACCTGCGCCGGCCAGTCCAGATCGAGGTCCGAGCCCGCCGGTACGATCCACCACCAGCGGTCGGCGTCCGCGAAGACGCAGCCGGTGCGCGGCAGATGGGACATGAGCCGGAAGCCGTACCCGGCAGGCACCCCCACCGCGTCGCAGCCCAGGCTCGCCGACAGCGCGGGAGGCAGCGGCAGCTGCACGAGGCAACCCCCGGAGCCCGACAGCCGGGACTCGCGGGAGAGAGGCGATCCGAGCAGATGGGACATCGCGTTCCTCAACATGACCGCTCCGTGCCGTGCGGAAGTTCTGCCCAGACGATCCGGCCCGATCCGTCGCCCGCGTCACGGGATCCCCAGGCGCTGCTCAGCGCGTCGACGAGCAGCAGGCCGCGACCGTGTTCGTCGTCGGCAGTGCGGCACAGCTTCGGGCCGCCCGGCTGGTGCCCCTGGTCCTGCACGGCTATGCGCAGCCGTCTCTCGAGACAGCGCAGCTCGCACACGATGCGCTCGCTCGCGGTGTGCACCACCGCGTTGGTGACCAGTTCCGACACGATCAGGATCGCCGCGTCGCTCGTCTCCGTGTCCAGCTGCCACTCGTCCAGCCGGGTCCGTGTCAGCCGCCGCGCACCGGCCACCGACTCCGGGTGCGCAGGGAGCGCGAAGCAGTATCGGAGCGCTTCGGTCCCGGGGCTGAGGTCGATGAGCCGGGGGATGAGCGCACTGCCAGGTGCCACGACCGATTCCTCACAGTGGGGGGCTTCGTCACGACTCGCATCCCAGGGCATGAGGGCGGGCATGACTAAGTGAACTGGTTCACTCACCAACTCTCCCCCTGTCGTGAACACTTGGCAAGGGCCACTCTGAAAATTTCAGAGTGGCCGTGTCTTTGGTGGCATATGCATGGCACACTGCTCGCAAACAGCGCATCGGGAGGTCTGAAGTGAGCGAACCGCGGTCCGCCCCGACCGTGGGTCAGGTCGTTCTCGGCAAGCGCCTGCAGGATCTGCGGGAGCGCGTCGGCCTGAGCCGTGACCAGGCTGCCAAGGTGCTCCGGGTCGCTCCCGCGACGATACGCAGGATGGAGACCGCCGAGGTCGCGCTCAAGATCCCTTATGTGCAACTGCTCCTGAAGGCCTACGGGATCGCCGACGAGGAGACCGAATCCTTCGTCGAGCTGGCCGAGGAGGCCAACAAGCCCGGCTGGTGGCAGCGGTTCCACGATGTCCTGCCCGACTGGTTCAGCGTGTACGTCAGCCTGGAGGGCGCGGCGAACCTCCTGCGCATGTACGAACCGCACTTCGTCCCCGGACTCCTGCAGACCGAGGACTACGCCCGATCGGTGATGCGTACCGGCGCCGTCGGCCAGACCCGGCCCGAGGACATCGAGCGCCATGTGGCGCTGCGGATGGAGCGGCAGTCCCTGCTGACGCGGCCGGATGCCCCGAAGTTGTGGGTGGTGATGGACGAGACGGTCCTGCGCCGTCCCGTCGGCAGCGTCGACGCCATGCGCGCGCAGATCGACCGGCTGCTGGACGCCACCGAGATGCCCCATGTGACACTGCAGATCGCGGAGTTCGCGACCGGCCACCACCCGGGCACCTACGGCCCGTTCGTTCTCTTCCGCTTCGCCGTCCCCGAACTGCCCGACATGGTGTACAGCGAGTACCTGACCGGCGCCGTCTACTTCGACGCGCGCCCCGAGGTGGCCTCCTACCTCGAAGTCATGGACCGCATGGCGGCTCAGGCCGCAACTGCACAACGCACGAAGGAAATCCTCCGGGACTTCCGCAAGGAGCTGTGATCGATGGACCCCATATACAACGGCATGCCCGCCGGCGAGCTCGGCTCCGAAGGCTGGTACAAGCCGTGGAGCGGTGGAAACGGCGGCAACTGTGTCGAGGCCATGAAGCTGGCCGACGGCAGAGTCGCTGTACGCCAGTCCGCGGATCCCGACGGCCCCGCCCTGATCTACACCCACCGCGAGATCGCCGCCTTCATCCGGGGAGCCAAGGCCGGCCAGGCGGACTTCCTCCTTACCGGAAGCTGACGCGTCCGGCGTCCGTCCTTGCCACACTCAGTCTCAGTTCACCGATCCACGGACCGCGGGAGCGCGCCATGACCGGGAACGAGCCCACTGAGATCGACACCACCAAGCCGCATCCCGCCCGGATGTACGACTGGTTCCTCGGTGGCAAGGACAACTATCCGGTCGACGAACAGATGGCGCAGCAGCTCCTGGCCCTCGACGCCCGCGGCGGTGACATGGCCCGGGTCAACCGGGCGTTCATGCACCGCGCCACGCGCTGGCTCGCCGACCAGGGCGTACGCCAGTTCCTCGACATCGGCACCGGCATTCCCACCGAGCCGAACCTCCACCAGATCGCCCAGCAGACGGCCCCGGACGCGCGCATCGTCTACTGCGACAACGACCCGATCGTCCTTGCGCACGCGGCGGCCCTGCTGCGCTCCACCGCCGAGGGCGCCACGGAGTACATCCAGGTCGATGCCCGCGAGCCGGAGACCATCCTCGAACAGGCGGGCAGGGTACTCGACTTCAGCAAGCCGATCGCGCTGTCCCTGCTGGCCCTGCTGCACTTCCTCGACGACGAGGACGGTGCCGCCGAGATCGTCGACCGGCTGGTGGAGAAGCTCCCCTCGGGCAGCTATCTGGTGCTCTCGCACACCACCGGGGACTTCAACCCCGAGGGTGCGGCGCAGGCGTCGGCCATGTACAAGGCCCGCGGGATGACGCTGCGTCCGCGCTCGCGCGCCGAACTCACCGCGTTCTTCGCGGGACTCGAACTCGTGGACTCGGGCGTCTCGCTCTCCGCGGACTGGCACCCGGAGCTCGGCGAGGTCATCGACGTACCAGGCGACGAGCCGATTCCCGGCTACGCGGGGGTGGCCCGCAAGCCCTGACCCGGGTCGTCACCTGCATGCTCACTGCCTGCTGACCGACCGGGTGATGCCCGCGGCGATCGTCGTCGCGAGCAGCCACCCGGTCGCGATGAGGAGGTACGACAGCCACTGGTACCAGCCCTGCGGGTTGAACGCCCGTTCCTGCCCGAAGTCCACAATCGGCAGAAGCAGGTCCAGTGTGTAGACGAACGGACTGAACGGCGGAGCCTCGTCCGCCTTCAGCGGGCTCGGATGATGCAGCGCGTACACCAGCGACCCGGCCAGCAGCAGCGAGAAGAGCCAGGCGGCGGCCCGCACCGGCCGGAAGCCGTACCCGACGGTGACATCCTGGAGATGCCCCCACAGCCGTGCGTAGGCGGGCAGGGTGGCGCGGTGTCTGCGCTGCTTGGCGAGGAGCACCGTGCGCGCGGCGTCGTCGTCGCCGATCCGCCGGTACGCCTCCGTCAGCTGCTCGTACGCGTGCGGCACATAGCCCTCCTCCTCCCGTTCGAGCAGCGGCAGCCGCCGCTCGGCCGGCAGATGGGGGAGAAGCGTGGTGTACGTCAGCCCGTCGAGCCGGACCAGCTCCGGCCAGACCGACGGGGTGGCATGGATGAGGTCGGCCTTCGCCCGGCGCAGATTCACTCTGCCGTCGATCGGGGCGGCCTCCCGGAGCCAGAGTTCGCCGATCGTGCTACTGCTGGCGCGGAGCGCCACGCCACCCGGGTTGGACAGCCGGGCGTACGCGAGGTTGAGCTGCCCCGGTATCCGGGCGCCTCGCAGATCGACCCGCCCCTGGACCCGGATCCGCATCCCGTGCAGGTCGGAGCCGACGCCGAGATTCTCGGCATGCAGTGCGGTCGCCCCGGGATTGCGCAGGTGGGCGTCGTCGAGCCGGATCTGCCCGGTGACGGCGGCGCCGCCGAGCCGGGTCTCGCCGTGCACGACGAGACCGGGCCACCACAAGTCGTCCTCGACGACCGCGTGATTCAGCTGCAGCACCGCCTCGCCGTTGGGCGCGGTCGTACCGTCCGCGTTCACTCCGATGCGGGTCCGGTCGAAGAACAGGGCCTGGGCGATCTTCGAACCGCCGAGCCGCACCGGGCCGGAGATCCGGCAGTCGGTGAGCCGCAGCACGCCGTCGATCCGGACGGTCGCGGCGATCAGGCCAGGCAGCACGGAATTGCTCAGATTGAGCTGCCGAAGCTGTGAGCCGTACAGGTTGGGTGCCTGCTCGAAATGACATCCGGCCAGCAACACCGCGCACTCGGCGATCGCATACCGCACATTCAGCGTGCCCGTGATCCGCGCGCCCAGGATGCGCAGCGCGGACACCTGGCCGTCCTCCCGCAGGCCGCCGACCAGCAGCGCCCTCAGCAACTCGGCGCGCACGGTGCGCTCAGGACCCCAGCCCTCCCCGGTCTCCGGGTCGTCCTCGGCCTCCACTCCGGTACGGAAATCGACGGCGACACCGCGCGGGAAGGCGTCCCGGACACGGCGCTCGGCGGGGGTCAACTCGGTGATGTCCATCGGCGGGACTCTGACCCGTGTCCGACAGAGTGTCAACCGTTCCTATCCAGTGCGCATGAGTGAGTCCTGGACCCACTGCTGTGTACTGGGCGCATCCCGAACGGTGTTGGATGCGCTGGGTCTGTTCCGCGCCGCGTTCAGCCGCCCAGGGCGTGCCCGGTCGTCGCGTCGACATGCCCGGGTACGTCGTCGTGCCGGTCGCCCACCGTCGACGTACCGGACGGCTCGAACAGCAGCAGCGAGGCGCCGTCCGCCGAGAACGGCTTGTGCCAGGTGGAGCACGGGACGACGAACACCGCGCCCCGGTCGAGCGTGACCGTGCGCTCGCCGCCGTCCTCGCGCAGAGCGATGGCCAGCGTGCCGTCGAGGACGAGGAAGAATTCGTCGGTGTCGTCATGGACGTGCCAGACATGCTCGCCGCGGACCTTGGCGACCCGTACGTCGTAGTCGTTGACGCGGGTCACGATCCGCGGGCTCCACAGGGTCTCGAACGTCGTGAGGGCCTCGCTCAGCAGGATGGGCTCCAGGCCGGCCTTCGTCGTGTCATCGCTCATGATCCCCATCCTCGGCGCTGGGCCCCACGAAAGGGGAGTGCTATGAACGGAATAGGGCGCAAGAATCCTCGTACCGGATCGTGATGATCGTCTCGGCCGTCCTCGACACGATCCGACGCGCCGCCGAGCTGGGCGCCCGGCTGGTCAGCTTCTGTACGGGCACGTTCACGCTCGCTGCCGCCGGTGTGCTGGACGGGTGCCGGGTCACCACCCACTGGGGCTGGCCCGAATCCTTCACCGCCCGCTTCCCGCAGGTCCGACTCGACTTCGAGCGGTCGCCCGCGCCGACGGACTCGGTACGGCGACGAACCTGCGCGCCCACCTGCGCCGCCGTACCGGGCTCACCCCCACCGAGTGCCGACGCAGGTTCACCCTGACGCACTGACCCGCCCGCCACAGGTCACAATGGACGCATGTCCCGACGCAGCTCACGCCCCCGGCAGCCCTTCGCCGCGAGCACCCGGAACGCCCCGGTGACCACGATCACTCCGGCTTCGCCGTGCCCGTGCGGCCTGCCTGCCACGTACGCGGACTGCTGCGGACGACTGCACGCCGGGACCGCCGCCGCGCCGACCTGCGAGGCGCTGATGCGTTCGCGGTACGCCGCCTTCGTCGTCCAGGACGCGGCGTATCTCATCCGCACCTGGCATCCCGACACCCGGCCGCCCGTCGTCGACTTCGATCCCGGAATGCGCTGGGTGCGCCTGGAGATCCTGGAGACGACGGACGGCAGCGCGTTCCACACCACGGGCACGGTCACCTTCCGCGCCCACTACATGGACCACGGCCGACCGGAATCGCTCCATGAGAAGAGCCGGTTTGTCCGGCACGAGGGTGCCTGGGTCTACGTGACGGCGGTCTTCATCGACTGACGGCTGCCCGTGCCCGGCTCAGTTGAAGACGGACACCCGCGTGCGGTGGAGCGTCGGCTTCTCGAACTCGTCCACCAGCGCCACCGCGAGCCCGGCGTACTTCTCGGGGTCCCTGACCACCGCGGTGACCTGGTGCCCACACATCCGCGCGTCGGCGGTGACCGCACGTCCCGCCCGGCCGCCCGCACCGAACGCCGGGCCTACGAGGCGGCGCATCGCCCAACGACGAAACCGCTCCGGTAGGAGGGCGGCCGAAGTACGCCAGAGGCAGGCACCAGGGCCTTGGCGAGGGCGATGTGATGTCGGGGCTCGCCGACTGATCACCGCCCGGATGGTCTTCGCACGAGTCGTCGCCGCGAGGCGCACCGCCAGGTCGTGGCGTACCCGTATGGGAAGGCTTTGAGGACGCCGCCGCCCTCGGCCGGTGCGGCACCCTTGAATGTGCCGCCGAGGCCCTGGAGCGCGGGCCCGTCACGCCGGAGGCTGCCGTGAGGCGCTGGTCGTGGTGCCGTCCGGGGCGGGGGCGTCGTGGCTGACCGGCTCTCCCTTCGGCGTCCAGCTCATAGTCGGCACCCGGCCACTGTTCGAGCCCTACGGCTGGGACCCGGAGATCGGCCTCGACGCTGCCATCGAGCTGCTGGGCTGGAGCTGCCGGCGAAGTGACGGGGGTACACCCGCACTGCAGGACCCCTCGGGGTGCTGAGCCTCGGTGTATTTCCCAACGGCGACTTCGAGGCCCCGTCTCTCTCAAGAATTTGCTTGAAGTTTCACGCAACAGGTACTCTTCCCCTAACGCTTGAAAGTTCAACCTTCCATTCCCTACAGAAGGGCACGTGCAAAAAGTGACCTCCATCCTGCACACCACCCGCTCCTCCTCCGGCGCCCGCACGGAGGGCCCCTCTCTGTACGCCTACGATGTGGGGCTGCTGATCCTCCGCCTGATCCTCGGTCTGACAGTGGCGGCCCACGGTGCGCAGAAACTCTTCGGCTGGTTCGGTGGCGGCGGGCTTGAAGGCTTTGGTCAGTTCTTCACCGTGAGTGGCTATCCGTCCGGCGAAACCATGGCGCTGATTGCCGGACTCAGTGAAGTCCTCGGCGGACTTGGCCTCGCGCTCGGGCTGGTCACGCCACTCGCGGGCGCGGCCGTGCTTGGCACAATGATCAACGCGCTCGCAGTCAAGTGGGGCGGCGGCTTCTTCGCCCCGACGGGTGTCGAGTATGAACTCCTGCTGTCCGCGGGTGCGGCCGGGCTGGCCCTCACCGGGCCGGGCAGGTTCGCCGTCGACCGTTTTCTCCCCGGGCTGCGGGCACATCGGCTTGTATACGGCGTCGCGTCCTTGGCGCTTGCTGCCGTGATCGCTGCTCTCGTGCTGCTCATCCGAAACTGACCACAGTTGCTCGCTGTGGACTTCTCCAGCAACGTCCTCGGCTTCGTCGTCGAGCACGAGCTGCCCGGACGGGCGGCCTTCCTGCGGGCCCAGGACACGGACCACGACCACGAGCCGGGCCTTTTCACCATCTCACTCACCGCCGACAACAACCGGCCTCGGCAGATCGGCCGGGCACTGCTCGGCCCCACCGCCTGAAGGGACAGCGTTCGTGAGTACTACTCCTGCGATACCGACCCACGGTACTGACACGGGAGGCGCGTCGTGAGCCGTTTCGACACGCCTGTTGTGGTGACCCGAGGGGACGCGGAGGGGCCGCTGGTCGTTCTGTTGCACGGCCGCGGCTCGCGTGAGACCGAGATCATCGGGCTGGCGGACGCTCTGCCCCGTGGCTTTTCGTACGCGGCGGTTCGCGCCCCTATCGCTGAACACGGGGGCTTCGCCTGGTTCGCCAACCGTGGCATCGGCCGACCCGTCGCGGAGTCACTGCGGGCCACCATGGACTGGTTCCGGCTGTGGCTCGACGGCATCGCCCCGCCGGGGCGCCCGGTTGTTCTCATCGGCTTCAGCGGCGGAGCCGCCTTCGCGGGAGGTCTTTTGCTGGACGATCCCGCGCGGTTCGCCGGTGCGGCGATCCTGTACGGAACGTTGCCGTTCGAGGCAGGGGTGCCCACCGATGCGGCACGGCTCGCCGGAGTGCCCGTCTTCGTCGCACAAGGCGATCACGACCAGGTCATTCCCCGCGAACTGCTCGACCGGACGTGGCGCTACCTGACCGTCGAGTCGGGGGCACCTGCGATCTCCCGGCGTGACCAGGTCGGCCATGGAATCGCCCGTGACGCGCTGGCGGCCCTGGCAGGCTGGCTGGTCGAGCGAGCAGCCTTCCTCGCCCGGCAGGGAGGGCCGGTACCTGCGCCGGCTCATTGGGAAACGTTGCCCGGGGACCTTCCGGACCGGGCCGGTCCGCGTGTGTCGTGATCCAGAGCTGTTCCTCGACCCACTCCATCCGGGCGCCGGAGACGGTCCGGGCCCGCATGTGGGGGACGGCCGGCCTGGTCAGCGCAGCAGCGCCCGTACCGAAGTCTTCATCCGGGCCACGAAGGCCTCCCGCACCTCGTCCGTCACCCGGTCCAGCGAGAGATACGGATTGAGGTCCTCCAGCTCGACGAGCAGCAGCTCACCGTCCGCCGTCCGGCACGCGTCGACGCGCTGGATGCCATGTGCGAGGTCGTTCCACTCCACGAACCGGCGGGCGAAGTCCAGATCCGCCGCCGTCGGCTCGTACGGCTCCAGTACCCAGCGCTGCTCGGGGTGCGGTGCGTAGAGCGCGTACTGGAAGTCGCGGTCGATGAAGAAGAAGGACACCTCGTAGCGGAAGTCGATCCTCGGCTGGACGAGCACGGTGCCGTCCGGCTCGGCGCCCACCTCAGCCGCGAGCTCGTCCGGCGTGACGAAGCGCAGCCCGACCGAGTCCGCGCCCAGCTTCGGCTTGATCACATACTCGGCCGCCCCGGGCAGCAGCCCCAGATCGCCCGCCCGGTCCACGGTCGCGATCACCGGGTACTCCGCGGTGCTCAGATCGACCAGATACTGCTTGCCCGCCATGTCACCGCGCCCGGTCAGCGGGTTGTACACCGGCACCTTCCGCTCGCGGGCGCGGGCGCAGAACGCGTCGTACGCCTCCTGGTAGTGCAGCACCGGACCGCTGTTGCGGACAACGACGGCGTCGAAGCCGTCGAGCAGCGCGGCCGCGTCGCGCGGATGGCAGAGCGCGACATCGAATTCCTCGCGCAGCCGCGAGGTGAGAAAGATGTCCTCGTCGCAGTAGCGGCGGCCGCGCGCCTGGTATGCGAGGTCGGTGACGAAGAGGACGGACGGGCGCGGATCGGCAGGCATGAGGTTCTCCCGGGGGGTGTGGGGGCGGACAGCGGATCAATAACCTTGATGGCGTTGCCCGTTCACCACGTTGGAGCATCCTCAC
Source organism: Streptomyces sp. NPDC048496 (assembly GCF_043200055.1). Taxonomy (NCBI): domain Bacteria; kingdom Bacillati; phylum Actinomycetota; class Actinomycetes; order Kitasatosporales; family Streptomycetaceae; genus Streptomyces; species Streptomyces sp. NPDC048496. Next base: position 116,706 of record NZ_JBICXB010000014.1, read on the forward strand.
CTCTGCCCCACAGGAGTCGCACGAGTCGCCACTGCCCGACATTCTCTCGCCCGCCCTCGCCGCCGACCCCTACGGGGCCTACCGGTCCATGAGGGGGAGCGCCCCGCTGATCCGCCACGAGGCCACGGACAGTTACCTCGTTTCCCGGTACGAGGAAAAGGCGGCGACCTGCGGGTCGGATGCGGGTGAGTCACCAGGAGCTGCCGGGGCGCAGCGCAAGCCGGGGATGGTGGGCGGCCAGGACCTTGTTGGCCTGCGCCAGTTCGGACAGGGCCTGCTCGCGGTCCGCCTGGTCCTCGATGCAGAGCCGCGGGCCGCGGAACCTGCGGACCTCGCGGACGGCGCACTCGGCGTCGAACTCAGCCTGCACGATGTGCGGCGGGATGCAGGACCCGATCAGTTCGGCGACCCGGTCCGGGATCGGCACGGGAACGAGGAGGTGCGAGGCGGTCATCGGGGGTTCCCTCTCGGATGGTTGACCAGGGGACGGTGCTCCACGGCCGCCGGATGGGCGGTCGACTCCTCCTTATGTAACGGGAAGCAGTTCCGGGTTTCTCATGGAGAACGTCTCCGTCTGGCAACCGTTTGAGAGTGACCGGCTATTTCTGCTTACTCGTAGGTAAGTTGACTCCGTGTGAGATACGTGCTCGGTCGGAATCCGCGCTGCGCCGATCAGAGCGGCGCGTCGTTGCTGCGGGCGCGCGGCTTGCGCAATCCGGAGACCATCTTCGGCGAGCAACTCGTGGACCCCGAGTCGCGGTTCTCGACCGAGGCAGTGCTGCGTGCGCTTCGGCAACGGACCGTCTGCGGGTACGTGGAGCAGCTCGCCCATCTGGGCGGCGGTACCGCGGGTTTCGAGCCAGATCTGCAGCGTCTCGGTCAGCCGCTCGCGCCGGTTGGCGCTGATCTCCGCGATGGGCGCGAGTTCGCACGGGGCGAGCCGGTCGACGAGGACCGGGTCGGAGAGGAGCCACCGAGGCCGACCGGCACATGGGGGGTCTAAGGTGGTATAGGGGTCACGTAGGAACGCCCCGGAGGGGCCATGCGCCGACACCGCACCACCCATGCCGACAGCTCCCAGGAAGCCCTGCTCACCCTCGGGCGTCTTGTCGACCAGGCGCTGGAGCGGCTCAGGATCCAGCGGGCGCGTGCGGAACTGGCCGAGGCATTGCAGCGCCATCTGCTCCCGCCCCAGCTTCCGCAGCTGCCCCACCTGGCCATCGCGGCCCGTTACACCCCTTCGAATGACGGTCTCGATGTCGGGGGCGACTGGTACGACGCCTTTCCGATGACGAACGGGGCGGTCGGGATCGCCATCGGTGACGCGCAGGGTCACGACGTGGAAGCCATTGCCTTCATGGGCCAGGCCCGCACCAGCCTGAGAGCCCTCGCCTGCGCCACGACCGATCCGGGCGAGGTACTGAGCCGCGCCAATGATCTGCTCATTTCCATGGGCTGTGGCCTATTCGCGACCTGCTGCTTTCTGACCTTCGACCCGCTCAGCGGCGCGCTCGCCATCTCCCGCGCAGGCCACATCCCGATGATCTGGGCCACGTCCGCCGGTCACTGCGGCATCATCCTGGACAGTGGCGGTCCGCCCCTCGGCATACTCCCCGGGGAGATCTATCCGGTGACGCGACGACGGCTGACGGAGCCGGGTTCGCTGGTCATGGTCACCGATGGGGTGGTGGAAGGACCGGCCTGCCCGATCGAGAAAGGGCTGGAGGAGGTGGTACGGCTGGTCTGCAATGGTTACGACGGCGACCCCGACGACCTGGCTCGTGAAGTGGTGAAGGTGGCCGATCTGACGGGCCACTGCGACGATGCCGCAGTCCTCGTCGTCCGATATGCCGGCCTCCCCGGCGCGGGGTAGCCATGGCCCGCGCTGCCTGCTCCGCGCTGCAACGACCGAGGTGGTTCCCGGCCCGTCCTGGCCGGTAGAGCCTTTCCAGGTGGTGTCTGATGACTGCCGTGGTGACCAATCCGGAGCTTCGGCGCAAGGGCGCCTCGACTCTCCTGGTCCTCGCTGTCGCAGCCGCCTACTACGGGGCCGCCCGGCTGGGTCTCCTCGAACAATTGGTGCGCGGACAGGTCACGCCGCTCTGGCCCGCTACCGGCATTGCCCTGGCCGGTCTGCTCGTCTTCGGGCTCCGTGTCTGGCCGGGCATTGCGATCGGGGCCTTTCTCGCGAACGTGCCCATCGGACCGACGGGTCTCTCCGTTCTGCTCATCGTCGTGGGAAACACGCTCGCATCGGTCTGCTCCTACCTGATGCTGCGGCGTGCGGGGTTCCACAACGATCTGGACCGGCTGCGCGACGCGCTGGCGCTGGTCTTCATCGGCGCCCTGGGCGGGACGCTCATCAGTGCGACCGTGGGCGGCAGTGCGCTGGTGCTCTCCGGCGCCGTGCCCGCACGGGATTTCTGGCCCACGTGGTCGGTGTGGTGGACGGGCGACGCCATGGGCGTGCTGGTCGTCGCACCGTTTCTGCTCGTCCTTCGCGAGGCGCGGTGGCCACGCGGTGTGGCACTCCGGCGGTGGGCCGAAGCGGCGGCTCTGTTCCTCGGCGCCCTTGCGGTCACGCTGCTGGTGACGGGCAGCAGCGCCTCCCTGCTCTTCCTTGTCTTCCCGTTCCTGATCTGGGCCGCGTTCCGATTCGGACGCGCCGGCGCCGCGTCGTGTGCGCTCGGAGTCTCCATGCTGGCGATTCTGGCCGCCACTCGCGGGGCCGGTCCGTTCGCCCATAAGGAGCTCATCATCATTATGGTCACGCTCCAGGCCTTCAACGGCGCCACAGCGCTGACCGCGCTGCTGCTCGCGGCGGTCATCACCGAGCGGAACCGCACCCACGACGAGATCAATCGGCTCTGCGGGCGGCTCGCCGATATAGTGGCGGCCATGTCGGACCACCCGGTCACCGACCAGTGGCAGACGTCCGACGACCCCGATGACTCGGACGGCCGCGCCGACGAACGTTAGGGGTGCCGGGCCGGCGCCCTCTGTGCGGTATGCGGGTTCCGGGTCCAGAGCGAGCAATGCCGGTTCGGGCGCCCCATTCAACGAGTTGTGAGGCTACTGGCATGAAACACCGCCACACAATCCCGCCGTTTGAGAATCTTCCCGCGAATACGACTTCTCGTGTGCGGGTGCGTACGGTGCAAGGCCACCTTGTCAGTCGGTGCGCATTACCCGTGGCGGAACTCGATACCGCCGTGACCCGAGCCGTATGCGGAATTCATACTCCCGCTTTGTGTTCGCGCCGGTCCGGGCGGTCGCAGGGTGGTTGGTCGTGACCGCTGAACCTTGCCACGAAGGCTGCTCGTCACCCCGACCCTCGGGCCGGTGCTGGGCGGCGCCGGCTTCACGAACATCCCGGACACCGGCGGCGGCAGGTACGACCCCGGCTGCCCGACGGGTAGCCCGCCGCCGGACCCGACCGACACGGCCGGGGCCACGGACCCGCCGTCGCCGGACCCCGGCCCGGGCGACGACCCCTGCGCCACCCCGTCGGGCGCGACATCAGCGGGCTGACAGCACCTCGGCCAGGTCGTACCGCACCACTTCTTCCAGCTGGGCGTAGGTACAGCTCCCGGGGGTGCGGTCGGGCCGCCACCGGCGAAACTGCGCCGTGTGCCGGAACCGGTCGCCCTCCATGTGGTCGTAACCGACTTCGCATACCCGCTCCGGACGCAGCGCCACCCATGACTGGTCCTTCTTCCCGGACCAGCGGCTCGGCGTACCGGGCAGCCGGGCGGCCTCGTGGGCGGCGGCATCCGCCCACGCCGCCCACGGATGGTTGGCGAACTCCGTCCGAAACGGCTCCAGCTCGGCGACCAGCTCCTCGCGGCGCTTCATCGAGAACGCCGCGCAGACCCCGATGTGCTGCAGGACGCCTTCGGAGTCGTACAGGCCGAGCAGCATCGAGCCGACGACCGGGCCGCTCTTGTGGAAGCGGTATCCCGCCACCACACAGTCGGCGGTCCGCTCGTGCTTGATCTTGTACATGACGCGGACGTCCGGGCGGTACGGCAGATCCAGCGGCTTGGCGACGACACCGTCGAGCCCGGCACCCTCGTACCGTTCGAACCACTCCTGGGCGACGGCCGCGTCGGTGGTCGCGGGGGCGAGATGGACGGGGGCCGAGGCGCCGGACAGCGCCGCTTCCAGGACGGCTCGGCGCTCCGCCTGCCGGGTGGAGAGCAGCGAGTCGTCGCCCACCGCGAGGATGTCGAAGGCGACCAGACCGGCCGGGGTCTGCTCGGCGAGCAGCCGCACCCGTGAATCGGCCGGATGGATGCGTTCGCTGAGCCGGTCGAAGTCCAGTTTCCCGTCGTACGCGACGACGATCTCGCCGTCGATCACACAGCGCGGCGGCAGATTCTCCCGGACCGCCGTGACCAGCTCGGGGAAGTACCGGGTGAGCGGCCTGCCGGTGCGGCTGCCGATCACCACCTCGTCGCCGTCGCGGTGCACGATCGCCCGGAAGCCGTCCCATTTGGCCTCGTACAGCATGCCCGGCGGGATCCGGGACACGGACTTGGCGAGCATCGGCTTCACGGGTGGCATCACCGGCAGGTCCATGGCCCGATTCTCGCTCGGATACCTCGATGTGGCTCCCGATATGCGGCATATGTGAGCCCGGCCTACCGTGACCCCCATGGGCGCAGCGGTGGAGCTGGATGCAGACGGACGGGCAGTACGGCTGTCCAACCCCGACAAGGTGTACTTCCCGGAGAAGGGCTACACGAAGAGGGACGTCGCCGAGTACTTCCTCTCCGTGGGCGCCGGGATCACGCGCGCCCTGCGCGACCGGCCGACCACACTCCAGCGCTTTGTCGACGGTGTCGACGGCGACTTCTTCTACCAGAAGCGCGCCCCGAAGAACCTCCCCGACTGGATCCCCACTGCCCGCATCGCCTTCCCCAGCGGCAGGCCGGCCGACGAGATCTGCCCCACCGAACTCGCCGCCGTCCTATGGGCGGCCAACCTCGGCACGCTCACCTTCCACCCCTGGCCGGTGCGGAGAGCCGACACCGACCACCCGGACGAGCTCCGCATCGACCTCGACCCACAGCCCGGCACGGACTACGCCGACGCGGTCACCGCCGCCCATGAGCTGCGCGCCGTCCTCGACGACCACGGTCTGCGCGGCTGGCCCAAGACCTCCGGCGACCGCGGCATCCACGTCTTCGTCCCCGTCGAACCCCGCTGGACCTTCACCGAGGTCCGTCGCGCGGCCATCGCGGCCGGCCGCGAACTCGAACGCCGGATGCCGGACCGGGTGACCACCGCGTGGTGGAAGGAGGAGCGCGGCGAACGCATCTTCGTCGACTTCAACCAGACCGCCCGCGACCGGACGATCGCCTCCGCCTACTCCGTGCGGCCCCGCCCCCACGCTCCGGTCTCCGCGCCGCTGCGCTGGGACGAGATCGACGACGCCGAGCCACAGGACTTCGACATCCGCACCATGCCGAAGCGGTACGCGGAGGTCGGCGACGTGCACGCGGACATGGACGACCACGCCTTCCGGCTCGACGGGCTGCTGGAACTGGCGGACCGGGACGAGCGGGAGCGCGGGCTCGGCGACATGCCCTACCCGCCGGAGTATCCGAAGATGCCCGGCGAACCCAAGCGGGTCCAGCCGAGCCGCGCCCGGCACGACGAGAACGGGGAGGCATGAGCGCGCCCGACCTGGAGCCCGTCACACCGCACGGGGACCACGCCCGCCCCCGGACCCGCGGTGACAGGTGGGCGGCGTTCAAGGAGTCACCGTATCTGCCCGCCGTCGTGCTGCTGTTCATCATCGCGGCGGCGGCCGGTCTCTTCGCCGGCTCCTACACGTACGCGATGGCCAATCCGACCCCGCGCAACATCCCGGCCGCCGTGGTCGGCACCCTCGACTCTCCGCGCGACAAGGCCTTCCTCGCCCGGCTGGAGGTCGCGCTCGATACCTCGCTGGTGCTGCGCGAGTACGCCACCGAAGCCGAGGCCCGCACCGCACTGGAGGAGCAGAAGGTCTTCGCCGTCGTGCGGTCCGCGAACGGCGGGGTCGCCATGGATGTCGCGAGCGCGTCCGGGGCCTCGGTCGCCCAACTGCTCACCGAGTCCACGCTGAAGGTGGGGGAAGCGGCCCATGTGCCGGTCAAGGTCACGGACGTGAAGCCCCTGCAGCGGGGCGATCCGCGCGGCCTCGCCCTCTTCTACATCTCGCTCGCCGCGGTGGTCATCGGCTTCATCGGCGCCATCCAGCTGAGTGTGCACGCCACGGGGCTGAACCCGCTGGAGCGGATCGGTTTCACCGTGGCGTACGCGCTGCTCGGCGGTTTCGCGATCGCCGCCGTGGTGGACTGGCTGCTCAGCTCCGTCGATCTGCCGTTCGTCCAGTCGTGGATGATCCTCGCCTTCACGATGTTCACCACAGGCATGGTCTTCACCATGTTCAACACCCTGATGGGGCGCTGGGCGATGATCCCCACCTGGGGACTGATGGTGCTGCTCGGCAACCCGTCCTCCGGTGGTGCGGTGTCCTGGCCGCTGCTGCCATCGGTACTGGGCTTCATCGGCCGCTGGCTCCCCCCGGGCGCTTCGGTCAACGCCCAGCACGCCGCCGTCTACTACCAGGGGCACCAGCGGATCTTCCCGTACCTGGTGCTCGCCGGCTGGTCGCTGGTCTCCTGCACGGTGTTCTGGGTATGGCGCCACCGGCATCCGGGAGGCCGTGACCACATGCCTCAGCATGCGGCCACGGCCTCCTGACCTTCACCGAGCGGTTACGCTCCTTGATCCGGATCTCGCGGTACGAGATCACGTCCCGCCGAGTAACGAGACAGTCAGTGCGCCGGCCGCCACGGCCGCCGCGAGTCTGCGTCGCGATCTGGACCTGTGATGTGGTGTGCGCTGCATGTGGTCACCCACCCCTCTTTGGTCACTGCAACAGCATGGAGTCACTGCAACAGCCGACGAAGCCAGACCTCTTTTCGCGACTCGCCGATAGCTATGGCAGTCATGGCGCGAACGTTGTCCTTAGTGTGGATAGATGAAGATCCCCGGGCTGCGGTATGGCCCGCCCCGGGAGCCACCTGTGCCCCGAAGGACTCCGCAAGTCTCCGTAATACCCGTCTAGCAGTGGGGAGTTCGACATGGATCGAAGGAGCTTCAACCGCCGGTTCCTGGTGGGCGGCGGGATCGCGGCGGCGACCGGCGTGACATCGTTGTCGCTCGGATCGATCGACGCCAACTCGGCGGAGCCCCCGCCGAGGGCCGCCCCGGCGGGAGGCGTGATCCGTCATCTCAAGCTGTACGCCGAGAAATTGGCGGACGGTCGAATGGGGTACGGCCTCGAGAAGGGCAAGGCGTCGGTCCCCGGGCCGCTCATCGAGATCAACGAGGGCGACACCCTGCACATCGAGTTCGAGAACACGATGGATGTGGCGGCCGGCCTGCACGTGCACGGCGTCGACTACGACATTGCGAGCGACGGTACCCGGATGAACAACAGCATCGTCGAGCCGGGCGGCACGCGTACGTACACCTGGCGCACCCACGCGCCGGGCCGCCGGCAGGACAGCACGTGGCAGCCCGGCAGCGCGGGCTACTGGCACTACCACGACCATGTCGTCGGGACGGACCACGGCACGGGCGGCATCCGCAAGGGTCTGTACGGCCCCGTGGTCGTCCGGCGCAAGGGCGACATCCTGCCGGACAAGACCATCACGATTGTCTTCAACGACATGACGATCAACAACAGAGCGGCCCACGAGAGCCCCAACTTCGAGGCCACCGAGGGCGACCGGCTCGAAGTAGTCATGATCACGCACGGCGATTACTACCACACGTTCCACATCCACGGTCATCGCTGGGCGGACAACCGCACCGGGCTGCTCACCGGGCCCGATGATCCCAGCCGTGTCATCGACACGAAGATCGTCGGCCCGGCGGACTCCTTCGGCTTCCAGGTCATCGCGGGTGAACAGGTGGGCGCGGGTGCCTGGATGTACCACTGCCATGTGCAGAGCCACTCCGACAGGGGCATGGCCGGACTGCTGCTGGTCGCCAAGGCGGACGGCACGGTCCCGGGCTACGACCCCCATGCCATGCATGACATGAAGGCCGACACACCGATGAACAACAAGGCGATGACCGACAAGACCTGAGGCCGACGGACCGAGGCCGACAGAATCCGGTCAAGGTTCCGTCGGCCCCGTCGCCAGGCGCAGCTGTTCCTCCTCGACGATGCGTCTGGCCAGGCTTCCGTCCGACACGTCCACGGCGTCCGGCGTCGTCTCGGCGACGTCGCTGCGCCGCGCGTACGCGTCGAACAGTCGCTCCTTGCGGGCCAGGATGTCCAGCATCCGCTGGTCGACGCTGTCCGTCGCGAGCAGCCGGTGCACTTGGACCGTGCGTATCTGCCCCATCCGGTGAGCGCGGGCCACGGCCTGGTGCTCCATCGTCGGCTTGATCTGCGGCTCGCAGAGGATGACAACCGACGCGGCCTGCATGTTCAGCCCGACGCCCCCGGCCTGGATCTGGCTCAGCAGGACGGCGTGGCCGTCCACCGTGCTGAACTCGTCGATCAGCCCCTGCCGTCGGGCGGCCGGAACGTTGCCGGAGACCGGCCCGAACACCCCGTTGCCCAGAGCCTCCCGGACCGTGGTGAGCACCTCGCGGAAGTAGGAGAACACGACCACCTTGAGCCCGTTGACGGCGGCCTCCGTGACCAGCTCGCGCAGCCGGTTCAGCTTCGCGGATGTCTCCGGGCGGGCGTACGCGGCCCGGCGCATCCGCATGAACTGTCCGGCGGCGACCGCCTCCCGGTAGGCGTCGAGATCAGCCTCGCTGAACTCCTCCCACTCGTCGACCTGCACCAGCGCCGGAAGTTCGGTCAGCACGTCCTCCTGGTTGCGCCGCAGATAGGCGGGCGCGACGGCGCGACGGAAGGCGTGCGAGCCGGCGACCCCGTGGGTGGTCCTGATCGACGGTGCCAGTTCGGGCTGGAGATGGCGGACCAGGCTGCGGAACTCCTCGACCCGGTTCTCCATCGGCGTACCGGTCAGGAACAACACCCGTTCGGTGCGCCCCGCCCAGCCGGAGACCGCGCGCGAGCGACGGGTGGCGGGGTTCTTGACGTAGTGCGCCTCGTCGACGACCAGCATGCCGGGCCGCTTCCCGCCGTACCGGGCGGCCGGGAGGGTGTGAAGGGCATCGAAGGTGGTGAGGGCGACCCCGCCGCGCTCGCGCCAATCGGCGAACGCCTCCTGTCGCTCCGGGCCGTGCACCGGCAGCACCCGCAGGGTGGACCGGGCCCGGAGCTCCCGCGTCCAGTTGATCAGCACGCTCGCCGGGCAGACCACCAGGAAGTGCGTCTCACCCCGCGCCGAGAGGTGCGCGAGCGCGGCGATTGCCTGCACGGTCTTCCCGAGCCCCATCTCGTCGCCGAGGATCACCCGCTTCTGCGCGAGCGCGAAGCGGGCGCCGAACGACTGGTAGCCCCGCAGGGAGACCCGCAGATGCGCATCGTCGAGCCGCAGCCCGCGCACCCGGTCGGCGATCCGCGACGGAAGGAACCCCTCGACGGCGTCCCGGTCGGGCCGCGTGTCCGACATCTCGGCGAGCAGGCTGTAGTACTCGGCGGACCGCAGCTCGAAGTCGACCCACGCCGCAAGGTCCGACTCCGGGCCCCGCAGCAGATCGACCGACACCTGCCCGAACAGCAGCGGAAGCCCGCGCTCCGTCGCCTCCGCGACCACGGTCCGGACAGAGGCGACGGCGGTGAGCGCCGCCGTACGGGCCTGCCGCCGGGCGAACAGCATGCGCAACCGCCCGCGGGCCGGTCCGGCCTCGGTGAGCAGCGGCTCCAGCCGGCCGACGAGCCGGCGGGCCGCGTCCACGGCCCGCCGGACGTCCGGACCGGCCTCGACCAGACGGTGCAACGCCATGACCAGGGCGGTCGTGGACTCGTCCGGCGCCTCCACGTCGATCCGGACGGCGACCATGTCCCGGACCGCGTGCGCGATCTGGCCCGCGGCGGCGAGCGCCTGATCGGCGGTCTGCGCACCGACGCCGGGGATCTGGCGAAGCTCGTACCGATTGGCCTCATGGACCTGACCGACCGTCGTGTAACCGGCCTGCTCGACCGCGCCGAGGCGCAGCCGGCCCTCGGTGACGTCCTTGAGCCGGGAGACCGGGATCGCGGCCAGCTCACGGTGGATCAGGGAGTCGAGGATCGGGGTGAGAGCGGCGTGTATGGCGTCGGTCGCGCGGGTGTGGTCGGCCAGCACGGCACGCGCCGCGTCGAGCAGCCGTTCGGCTTCTGCGATCAGCTCCCGGGCTGCCTTCCCCGTCGGCGCCCCGGTGTCCCTCGCCCCGGTACCGGTCTCCCCGGCCTCTGTCATCTACGTACCTCTGTCCGCGCAGCCCCGCTGCCGCCTTGCCCGGCAGCTGCCCGAGTGAGACATATCGTGCCATGGGCCGATGACAGTGCGGGCCCGGCGGAGCGAGAGCCCCGGTGCGCGGTCAGGACGCGGGCGGACGGCGTTCGGCCGGGGACAGCAGCAGGACCTCCAGCGCCCTGGCGCAGCATGGTGCTCCTCGGCAGGAAAACAGGAACGCAGCACGTGAACCGGGCGGCTGCGGACATGCACAGGTGCCGACGGCGCGTGGGCCGAGGGGCGGAGCAGGAGGCGCCTACGAGGCATGAGCCTTTCTGGTGGTCATACGCCGGTCATCCATGAGGGCCGAGCCGAGGCGCAGTGGTTTCCCGCGTTGCGCAGTCAGCGGTTGTCAGTGCCCGGTGCAAGACTCGGATGGTCAGGAGAAACCCCTGCAGTGCCCACGCGGGACTCGCTGAAGGAGCGCGCCATGCTCACCACCGGTTTTGTCACCGGATCCCCCAACTGGCTCGATCTCGGCACGCCCGACCTCGACCGGGCCACCACCTTTTACCAGGGCCTCTTCGGCTGGGACTTCGTTCCCGGCGGTCCCGAGACCGGCGGGTACGGGATGTTCATGCTGGACGGGAAATCGGTCGCGGGCGCCATGGCCGTCACCCCGGAGCAGGCCAAGCCGTCCTGGTCGGTCTACTTCCAGACGCCCGATGCCGATGCCACCGCCAAGGCGGTCGAGCAGGCCGGCGGCGCGGTGCCCTTCCATCCGATGGATGTCCTCGACTTCGGTCGGATGGGCGGCTTCACGGACCGGGGCGGCGCGTACTTCGGGACCTGGCAGCCGAGGAAGAACACCGGCCTGGGTGTGGTGGGCACGCCGGGCTCGCTCTGCTGGACCGAGCTGTACACCCCGGACGTACCCGCGGCCGCCGCGTTCTACGGCATGGTCTTCGGGTGGGAGACCCAACAGGTGGCGTACCCCGGCGGCGGTGGGTCCTACACTCTGATCCGTACCAAGGGCGGAGGCGAGCAGGCCGACTTCGGCGGGCTCGTACCTCTCGACGCCGTTGCGACGCAGGGCGTTCTGGGACCGCACTGGCTGCCGTACTTCGAGGTCGACGACTGCGACGCCACTGTCGCGGACGTCGAGCGGCTGGGCGGCAAACTGACGCTGGAGCCGATGGAGATGGAAGGCGTGGGCAAGTTCGCCAACGTCGCCGATCCGTACGGGGCGCAGTTCGCCGTGATCAAGAGCTCGGACACGCCGGAAAGCTGACCGAAGGGCGTACGGCCCCGCATTGATGCGACGTTGAGCAGTCGTTTATCGCGACCGGGCACTGTGTGCGCCATGCTGATCAACACCGTGACCGACCCCGCACTCGCCTGGCAGGAGACGGCGCTCTGCGCGCAAGCGGGACCCGAGTTCTTCTTCCCTGCCCCCGGCAGCTCCACACGTGAGGCGAAGCAGCTGTGCAACGCCTGCGAGGGCCGGGTGGCCTGCCTGGAGTACGCCCTCGAAAACGACGAACGGTTCGGTGTCTGGGGCGGGCTTTCGGAGAAGGAGCGGGAACGGCTGCGCAGAGTTGAGCGCGACCGGGCCTGAACTTCCCCTGTACATCCCAGCATTCGGCCCTCCGCAGTCCTGAGTCCGTATCTCCAGGGAGCCGAGTTGAGCGAGTACGACTACATGGTCGTCGGGGCGGGATCGGCCGGCTGCGTGCCGGCCGCGCGATTCTCCGCGGAACCCACGGGTCCGGGTCGCGCTCGTCGAGTCGGGAGGGCGCGGCCGAAAGCCGGAGATCCGGATTCCGGCCGCCTTCGCGGGCAGCACGGCCGGGCCTCGGCACACGTCCACGGACGCGCACCGGGGCATGGGGGGTGCGGCCGTCAGGCGGGCCGCGCCTGCGTCGCGGCCCGCCGTGTCGCCCGCTGCCTCGGCTGCGGCATCCGCGAGGTCCCGCCTCCCTGCGCCGCGGCCGTCCGCTCAGCGAACCCGGCGTCTTGCGTGCCCGAGCTGTGAGCTTGTGGGCGGTACCGGTTCGCCCCAGCGGATGCGACGTGTATGGCGGGCTCCGACCCACCGGTGGGCGAGCCGGACAGCGGGCGGGAACAGTTGGCGGATCGCCTGCTGTCGGTCGGGCGGGGTGCCGTCGATGAGCCAGGCGCACAGTGCCACTCCGCTACTGAGTCCGAGGGGGTGGCGTTGGGCGGCGTCGAAGTCCGCCCATTCACTGGTGGTGATGCAGGTCGCGACAAGCGGCAGGACGACCGACTGCTCGTAGTCGAGGTATGCCGTCAGTGCGGCGTCCAGCCGGGTCATGTACTCGGCCGTACGGCTCCCGGGCCCGCGGCCGGTCAGACAGTTGTCGACGGTCGCCGCGAGGAGGGTGACGCGGCGACGTGCATGTGCCGTCTCGGCCGCAGTGCGCTTGGGGTCGGGGCCGGAAAGGTTCCTGCCGAGCAGGACCGGCCGCAGCACGTCGGCGTCGGCGTCGAGGTAGGTGGTGAGGTAGCGCAGGAAGTCGATCCAGCCCAAGGTGGCGACCGGAACGCAGGTGCGCGACCAGGTGACGAGCCGGCGCAGGTCTCTGCGCAGGGCGTCGTGGACGGCGTGGACCAGCAGGAGGTCGATCCGCGGATCCCGGGCAGGACCGTCGTCGCGTGGCCCCCTGGGCGTGGTCGAGCGTATGTCGAGGCCTCCCGGGTCGGGTCTCATGCGTGCGGCCCGTGGTCGGCGGAGGTCTCGCCGCGGTGGTCCAGAGACGGAGCGCCGACCAGGGCCTGTGCAGCGGTCGGCTTGCGGATCTGGTCGGCGAAGTACCAGCGGGACAGGCGGACACGCAGCCGCTGTCCGGGGGTGGCTTTGCGGGTGACGCCGTTGTCGTCCACGGGCGGTGGGAGTTCGAGGGGCTCGTACTGCTCGTGGGCGGTCAGGATGTGGCGCGCCGCGGGGTCCAGGGGTTCGTGGCGTTCGACGAACCCGCCGCTCGGGAGTTTCTTGATGATGCCGGTTTCTCGGCCGTGGAGGACCTTGTCGCGGTCACGGAGTTGCAAGCCTTTGCACCAGCGCACGGTGACCATGTAGGCGAGTACCGGAGCGATGAAGAAGGCGACGCGTCCCGCCCAGGTGATCGTGTTGATCGACAGGTGGAGGTGGGTGGCGAGGATGTCGTTGCCGCCGCACGCCCACAGCACGCCGTAGGCCGCGATCCAGGCGGCCCCGAGTCCGGTGCGGACCGGCATGTTCCGCGGCCTGTCCAGGAGATGGTGTTCGCGTGTGTCGCCGGTGATCCACGCCTCGATCCACGGGTACGCACCGAGCAGGGTGAACAAGATGCCCGGGACGATCACGGCGGGGATCAGGAGACTGAAGCTGATGGTGTGGCCGAAGGCGGTCCATTCCCAGTCGGGCATGATGCGCAGGGATCCCTCCAGGAACCCGAGGTACCAGTCGGGTTGGGATCCCGCGGCGACCCGCTCCGGTCTGTACGGCCCGTACGACCAGATCGGGTTGATCTGGGCCAGGCCGCCGAGCACGGCGGTGGTGCCGAAGATGAGGAAGAAGAAGCCGCCCGCCTTGGCGACGTAGACCGGCATGAGCGGCTGGCCGACGACGTTGCGTTCGGTGCGCCCAGGTCCGGGGAACTGCGTGTGCTTGTGGTAGAAGACTTGAAGTGCTCTCCCGGCTGAAGCCGGGAGATTCCCGCTTACCTTGCGGCAGCGGGCTTGACGCGCTTCGTGCGCCTGACGACTGCCCTCCCGGC